>JANPIY010000805.1:0-4481 GCA_031425255.1 Planctomycetota bacterium | reverse complement strand
GGGGCCACCGGACCATCGATGATACGGACCACCATGAGCAGGGTGATCTCCTCGGGGTCCTTCACCAGTTCGTGGCCCCCGCCCTTGCCGACCTTGCTGCGGATGATGCCGTGGTTGCGCAGCTGGAGGACGATCAATTCGAGGAATTTCAGCGGGATGTGCTCCGCCTCCGCGATGACTCCCGCCTGGACCGGTCCCTCCCCGCGCCGACGCGCCAGATGGAGAAGGGCCTTGATCGCATATTTCGCACGGTTGGTCAGCATGGGTCCGGTCGGTCGCCATCTGAACGATGCCGACGCGGCAGGACCCTAGCCCCCTGCCGGGAAAGCGTCAATCGCGGCCAGCCACAAGGTGGTATCCCACGCCGGTCCAGCCTCCCAAGCCCTCCGCGCTGCGCGCTGCTACTCGCTGAGTGCGGGGCGGATCCGATCCGCCAGCCAACGTTGGATGAACCCGCCCTTCCGCACGCTGTAATCCAGCGAATCCATGATGCCCTCGACCAGGATCGCACGTTTTTCCGCCAGGTATGCCTCCATCAGCGCATGATCGTTGCGCAAGGCGTCGCGGAAGGCGAGGAAGTCCTCCTCCTCCAGCGCGGAAGCCGCCACCACGTGGGCATGGATGCGGAAGAGTCCACCTTCGTGCGCATACCCTCCCACCCGCATCGGGCGCTCTTCCGGAAACGGATCGCGTGAGGACTGGCGTTGGAAGCCGAGAGCATCCAGGGTGGCACGCGCACGCGCGAGGTCCTGACTTCCTGACGGATACATCATTAGGAGATCGATGACGCCCTTGCCCGCGCAACCGGCTAACGCGGTGCTTCCCACGTGCTCGACCCTCACTTGCGGATTCGCGGCGTTGATCATGGCGATGAGATGACGAGCGGCCACCGGCGCCCGCGCATCCCACGGCTGCATGACCGCTGGCTGCTTCTGATAGAGAGTGATGCCCTGGTCTGTCATCGCGGGGGGACGCTAGGAGTCGATGGTTCCAGTCAACCCGGCGGCGGACATCTCATGGTCACCTGAACCCTTGGAGCAGTGCGCAGTACGAGGCTGAAAGTCAGACGTTTACGGGATCGATGTTTTTACCAGTGGGGGGCACCAAGCGCGCGGGTGCCTGGCGCAAAACTTCGCGCCTCGCCGGTGGTACCTCATACTGGGTCTTTTCGGATGAATTCTTTCTAAACGAAGGAATCGCAAAAACATGCACAGCCTCATACGAAAGCATTGCAATTGATCCCCGGATCCGCTATAGATCGCCCCGCATGCCCGTGACGGGATCGCCGTGAGCCCCCAGTCGTGCCAAAACGTGCCAAAAACGTCCGCCCAGGAGCCTCTCATGTCTTCCATCTCCACATCGGCAAGCCGATCCAGTAAACCGTATGCGTCCCCCAGTCTTCATGAATACGGGGGCATGAGCGAGCTGGCCAAGGAAGCGAACCTCACCGCCTTGGCTGATATCAAAGAAATCCGGCGCAGCGACATTTGGCCTGGGTCTCATACCTACCCTCCTCGCAAGAAGGCAGTTCTAACCGCAGAGGCCGCAGAGGGCGCAGAGCTGAAACTTCTCAACTCTGCGGCCTCCGCGACTGGACCGTTTGCGAGTTGTTTCCGGCAGGAAATAACCCACATGCAATGCCGCAGCTCCAGAAATCCTCGCCAACTGCGTGATCACCGCCATCACGGCCACGAATCCCTGCCAGCCCACCGCTTCCTGATGATGTCCTGAACGTTGATGACGTGTTCGATGGCTGAGGCCCACGTGCTCAGCGAGCACGGATCTCCCACGCAGGACATGAACACCAACGGCGAATCGAGGGAGACGTGGTGTCCTGGGCCGACCCCGCCATGCAGCAGAAGACACCATCGTGGGCGATTCCTCTGCGGGCATGGTGTACGGATAAAGACCAGCGCTTCGCCATGAGCTTCGGCTGAGGAGGTGGTACGCGTCAGGCCGAACACCAGCGTGCCCACGGTTCCACTCCAACCCTGAGAAAGGAAATGCCATGTTGAATTCCGTGGTCAATTTCCGTGCCGTCGTCGCTTCTGACCACCTGCGTCCTGACCGGTTGTTCCGCAGTGGCAACTGCGGAAATATCACCGACCTCGATGCCCAGCGGGTGGTCTCCACCTGTGGCATCAAAACGGTGATCGATCTGCGCAGCGACAGCGAGCGACAACGGCTCGGTGATCTGCAGGCGCTGAGTGGACGCGGTGTCGTGTGCCTCCACCGGCCATTGGACATGGATCCGCGTTTCCGCGATCTCAACCACGTGCAGGTGTCCGATTACGTCCGCCTCTATCTGCACATCGTCAAGCTCAACCGCTGCGTACTCGCCGACATCATCACCCTGGCGGCCTCGCCGGGGGCTGCTCCGCTGCTCATCACCTGTGGTATGGGCAAGGACCGTACGGGCGTGGTATGCGCTCTGTTGCTCGGCCTGCTCGGTTGCGGCGATGGCGAGATCGCAAACGACTATGCACGTTCCGGCCCGCCCCTGAGTGCCTGCATCGAACGGTTCCGGGTCCATTGGATGCGCCGCGGGATCACCCGTGAAGCCTACGCCCGGCGACTGACCTGCGATCACTCGATCATGTATGCCTGGTGTCAGCAGGTCCGTTATGCCGACGTGCGCTGGGACGCGGTGATGCGCGAACTGGGTTTGGGCGATCATGTCATCGATGACCTCATCCGGAATTTCGCTCCTGCGGGACGTACCGCCGGACGCCGCATGAGGCCGAGCTCGACGGAAGTGGTGCCGCGATGAAGATCCTGGCGCTGATCCATCCCTATATCCCCAGCTATTTCAACGCGGGTCATCGCCTCGCTGTTTTCCAGGTCGGAGCCCACCTGCGGGCGGTGGACTCGCGTCATGATGTCACCTGTGTGGATGCTGCTGCTTTGAACCACGGATGGCGCGACCTCTGCAGCCTGCTGATGCGGCGATTCGATCTGATCGCCCTCTTCAATGACTTCGATGGCCTCGATGGTTTTGGCCGGCTCATGCACTATATCCGTACCCTCAGTCCGCGCTCACGGACCATCACCTTCGGACGATTGAGCAAACAGACGCCGAACTTGTTCAAGGGGTACGGCCTGGATGCCATCCATTGCTCGGGTGACTTCGAACATGGCGTGGCGGCCTATGCCCGCAGCCTGCAAGCCCCCGCCGCTGCGGTCCCAGGCGTGATGCTGAAGAGCTCCGCTTATCAAGTGCCGGCACCCGGGGGGTTCCTGCCTGCCGAGTCATGGGCGATGCCGGACGTGAGCGAGGTTCCTTACGAGGATTACCTGCGTCTGAGTCGCCACGACCTCAACAAATACTGCGCGATTCCCAATCTGGTCGAACTGGTGGTGCCCGCATCGCGAAGTTGTCCCGTCGGCTGCTTCTTTTGCGACGTCCCGGCAATACAAGGTCATCGGGAACGCCGCTACCCGCTCGGCTTCACGCTGTCCTACATCAGCGAGGCCTTCGCCAGCGGACGCTTCGCCTACGTCTCCTTCTATTCGCCCATCTTCACCCTCGATCGTCCGTGGGTGCTTGCACTGTGCGAGGGTATGCGTGAGCGGCGGATCAAATGGAAGTGCGCCACCACGCTCCACCACCTCGACCGCGAATTGATCAGCAGCATGGGCCGTGGCGGATGTGTTCGCATCAGCGTCGGCCTGGAAACGCTCGATGCCGGTGCCGCATCGCTCCCCCGCATCAAACGGCGATCCGGCTCGGTCTTCGATGAGATCGCCAGCGCCTGCAGTGAGGCGGGCATCGAACTCAACTGCTTCGTCATGGTCGGCCTGCCCGGCAGCACCTTTGCCGGTACCACGGCGACCATCGAACGGGTCCTCGCCGTCGGCGCGCGGGTGCGGCCAACGATCTATACGCCCTATGACCGGCTCAGCGAAAACTCGAAGGAACCCGACGTCGGGCTGTACAACCGTCACCTCTTTGTCCCTGGGCATGCCCCCGCCGAGGAGGCGCAGTATTACACGTTATTGTATGACAACCCTGCCGACCGCCCCGCCACGGTGGGCGCCGTCATCGCCACGAGCCCGGCCTCCCCCAGGGCGGCCCAGCACCACGCCCTCCTGGCGACGGCCGAGCCTTCGATCGGCGCACGTCTGATCGAGCGCGTGCAAGGGCTGCCAGCGGAGGAGTACCGCGAGTACCGCGGGTTCCTCAATCTCGCCAACAATGAACTCGGGCATCCCGATTGCACCACGCTGGCCAAGGACTTCCTGGCCAATGTCGATCCGGAACTGGTGCGGGCCTATCCTTATCACATCGAGACCGAGCGGCGCTGTGCCGCCGTCTATGGGATCGACCCAAGCTCGGCCATGCTCACGGCCGGAGCGGATGACGCGATCAAGATGATCTGCTCGCTGCTGGTGCCACCGGCTGGCAGGATCATCCTGCAGACGCCCAACTACGATCGTTATGAACGCTATGGTCGGCTCTTCGGTGCGCAGGTCATTCCCGT
>JANPIY010000804.1:0-6145 GCA_031425255.1 Planctomycetota bacterium | reverse complement strand
GTTCGGCAGCGAGGTCACCGCCAGCACGCCGGCCATGGTCATGACGCCACCGCGGTTGCGATCGCTCAACGGGACCCGGCTCATCTGGGTGCCCTGCACGCGGTCTTCCAGGCCGTAGATCCTGGCCAGGGTGCCATTGAGGAAGGTGTAGTCGCAGTCGATGAACTCGAACATGCTGCGATCCTCGCGCAGGATGGTGTCGAACAGCAGCGCGGCCTCCTCGTACATCGCGGTGCGAAGTTCCTTGGTCAACTGGGGGAACTTCTTCTCGTCCACTGCCACGTCGCCAAGGCGGTCGAGCCCCAGCCACGGCGCGCCGAAGCCGTTGAACAGCGCGCGGGAACGCGGATCGGCGATCAGGCGGCGCACCTGCGTGGCGATCACCGCCGGCTCGTGCAGGCGTCCGGCATCGGCGAGCGTCGACAGTTCCGCATCGGGCATGGTCGACCAGAAGAGGTAGGACAGGCGCGACGCGAGCTGATGGTCGCCGAGCGCGACGATGGCGCCGTCCTTGCCAGAGACCGCACCGTCGTCGGGCGTGAGGTAGAGGAAGGCGGGCGAGACCAGCACCGCCTTCAGCATCAGTTTGACCGCTTCGGAGAACACCTCGTCCTGGCGATCAGCGAGGTCGAAGACCTTGAGCAGGATGTCGAGCTCCTCGCTGGTCGCTGGCCGACGGTACGCGCGCCGGGTGAAGGCCTTGGCGATACGTGCCGCCGCCTCGCGACGCGAGAGGTCCTTGTCCGGGGTGGCGACGAACAACTGCCGCTGGAGCTCGGATGGCCGCGTCGCCGGCGGGCCGAGCACCTCGATGCTGTCGATGATGACCGTCCGCAGCAGCGGTTCGGTAGCTGCAGGCGGCTCGGTCGCCTTGCCCGTCGGCTTGGCCGCCGGACCGGCTTTGTCCGCGGGGGTACCCGGCTTCTCCGGCTTGTCGTTTCTGGGGACCGACCCCTTGACGCCTGGAGCGGGATCGCTGGTGACGAAGGGGTTCGCCATCAGCAGCGACAAGGTGACCTTGCCTGGCGGCAGCTTGCCGGTGACGGTGTAGGTCCCTGGGGTCTTGGGTGCGGCGGTGACCTTGATCTCGTCGATGACACGGCCATCGATGCGGACGGCCAAGCGTGCCGCTTCGCGGCTCGGCGACTTTTCCGCGGCGGCCTTCACCTTGATGGTGAAGGTGCCATCGACCGGGGCTGAGAAATGGGCGATGACCTCGCCCGCCCCGGTGAGGCGGCGTTCGGCGCCTTCCGGCTTACCGGCATCGGCCTTGCCGGCGATCACGGCGTCGAGCTGGCCGGCGCGCCAAGTCAGCGCCAGACGGTCGGGCTTAATCGCCTCATCCAGCACCGCATCGGCGACCAGCAGGTACTTCTCGATCAGCAGCGGTGAGATCGAACTATTGAAACCCTCGCCCACCGCGTCCTGCGGTACCTGGTTGGCGACCGCGCGATCCACGCCCAAGAGATCGTGCAGCGTGTTGGCGTACTCCACCTGCGACAGCCGGCGGATGGTGCCACGTCCAGGATCCCTGGGATGCAGGTAACGCAGGCTGCGCACCCAGGTGGCGAAGTGCTGGCGCTCGACGTCACTGGGCTGCTTGGACTCTTTCGCTGGCGGCATGTCGAGGGCGTGCACCCGCCCGGCAGCGTCCTTCCAGATATCCTCGCGGGTCAGTGCGACCTTGCCGGTGGCGATCTGCGCCAGGTCGAGATCGCCCTTGGGCTTCTTGCCGCGATGGCACTCCACGCAATAGCTGGTCAGGAACGGTTTGATCTGCGCATCGAAGGCCTGCGCCACGCTGCTGGCGTCGGCGGCGGACGCCTGGCCCACGAGGAGCACCGTGATCAGCAGGTGGCGCCAGCCGGCATGGCGATGGCGGGCAGGACGGAGGGAGGGCGGGCGCGGGCGCGGCATTGTCAGATCAACGGGCGAGAGCCCACGGCATTACCACGTTTTATCCAAGCCCTGGTGGCGGGAGGCGGAGAGCAGTCCGCTCCCGGCCCTGCCTTGTTCCCGTAAGCCGAGTCCATGCAAAGCCCTGGCGCCACTGGCAGGCTTTCAGTGATGCCCGCTGGCGAGCCGGACGGGAATTACAGGCTGCCTGGTAATGCCGACCACGGTCCTCCGTTCTATCTCCCGCATGAACGCCTCCCCGACCGTCGATGCCATCCAGAGCCTGGCCGGAGCACAGGCGCAGACCGGTTGGCAGACCCTGGTCGAGGGTCACGGGCCGGACGTCTGGCGCCTGATCCTCAGTCGCAGCCGTGACACCAACGAGGCCGAAGACGCCTACCAGGATTTCTGGATGGCGCTGCCGAAGAGCGCCGCTTCGTTCCGTCCGTCAGGCGCGGATCCTGAACGTTCCGCCCGCGCCTGGCTCCTGCGCGTCGCCTATACCACCGCCATCGATCGTGTCCGTCGTCGCCGTTCCGCGACGGTGGGCGCCAACCGCGGAGTCGCCATGGCCGTCATCGACCAACAAACCCCTTCCCGCCTGCTGGTCGAGGAAGCCGAGCGGCCCGGCACCGAGGATCTGCGCGATCGCGAACTGTTGCTGATGCGGGTGCAGGACGCGCTCAAGGACCTCGCGGAGAACCATCGCCGCCCGTTGCTGCTCCATGTGATCGGCGGCTTGTCCTACGAGGACCTCGCCGCCGATCTGCGCTGCACCGTGGCCACCGCACGGGTGCGCGTGCATCGCGCGCTCAAACGTCTGCGCGGCGTCCTGGGTGGACCAGAGGAACGGCTGAATGAACGCGCGTTGGCGGGCTTGATCGTGCCGATGCTGCTGGCAGTGCCGCCCGCGCCGGCCCTGGCCACGGCCCTCAGCTCCGGTGGCGCGGGTTTGACCGCGGGCGGAGTGGCAGGGGGTGGCACCGTGGGCAGTGGAGCGACGGCCATCGTGCCGGTAGCGGTGGCGGCGACGGGGGTGATCGCGGCGGGCATCATCGCGGTGGCCGTGTTGGGCGGATCACCGAGACCGCCTGCGTCCGTGGTTCCGTCAGCGACCACATCCATGGTGCGAATGCTCGATGACTTCGAGCGCGCCGACGCCGCCATCGCTGGCCAGTCCTACCTGCGCATCCCGCCGGAGATCTCCTTGGCGCCGGCACCCGCTGGCGGTGGCGGGGGATCCGCCCTGCGCTTCGGCTGGTCCAAGGAGCACGAGAACTGGATCGACTGCCACTACCGGGACCAGGAACGCCCGCCGCTCGACGGCGTGACGGCGACGGCGGCCTCGGTGGCCAGCATGCAGGTATGGGCTCCGCACGGGACCCGCCTGCGACATCTGGCGATCCGTTTCATGGACGTCGATGGCGAGATGTTCGAGTGGCGTCATCCCTTGCCCGACCAGGGCCACACCGGCTGGCGCACGGTGGAGTTCCCGCTCGATCCCTCAGCGGCGGCGAGCTGGGATAAACGGCCGATCGCCAACCACATCGTCGATCCGCCCTTACGCCTGCAGGGATACGCCCTCGAGATCGGCCGCGATGGATCAAAGGACGGCGTGGTCATCATCGACGACGTGCGGATCCGCTTGCCGAAAATGGACATAGAATCCCTTCGTGATGACAAATAAAGAAGGCTCTGCGCGCTTCGTCTGAGCGGGTAGGCAGTTCAAACCGCAGACACGCAGAGATGAGATTCCCAGCCCTGCGCCCTCCTGCGGCCTCTTCGCAGGAAGCGGTCGAAGGGCGTTCATGGCGTCAGGCGGGGCGCACCACATGCGGGCATGGCACTCCGCGTTCGATGCAGGTGAGGTTGTCGAGCGTGGTATCGGCGATCGCGCGCAGGGCTTCGGCGGTGAAGAAGCCCTGGTGACCGGTGATGACGACATTGGGGAAGGTCTGCAGGCGGGCGAAGATGTCGTCGTGGATGACGGTGTTGGACAGGTCCTCGAAGAACAGGTCGGCCTCCTCCTCGTAGACGTCCAGGCCGAGCGCGCCGATGCGGTTGGACTTCAGTCCGTCGATGACGGCGCGGGTGTCGACCAGCGCGCCGCGACTGGTGTTGATCACCATGACGCCGGGTTTCATGCTCGCGATGGTGGTGTCATCGATCAGGTGACGGGTGGTGGGCGTCAGCGGCGCGTGCAGGGTGATGATGTCGCTGGTGGTCAGCAGGTCGGCCAGCGGCACATAGGTGGCACCCAGGCGTTTGACCTGGGGATCCTCCACCAGGTCGTGGGCCAGGACCCGGCAGCCGAAGCCCTGGAGGATGCGGCAGGTGACGGCGCCGATCCTGCCGGTGCCGATCACGCCCGCGGTCTTGCCGTGCATGTCGAAACCAAGCAGGCCATCGAGTGAGAAGTTGCCCTCGCGCACGCGGTTGTAGGCGCGGTGCAGCTTGCGGTTGAGCATCAGCATCAGGCCGACCGCGTGTTCGGCGGTGGCGTGCGGTGAATACGCCGGCACCCGCACCACCGTCATTCCCAGCTCCTGCGCGGCGGGCAGATCGACGTTGTTGAAACCGGCGCAGCGCAGGGCGATCACCTTGGTGCCGCCAGCGGCGAGAGCGGTGAGCACCGCGCGGTCGGCCCGATCGTTGACGAACAGGCATACGGTCTGGAAGCCCGTCGCCAGCGCGGCGGTGCCGGTGCTCAGCGCAAAAGGTTGGAAGGACAGTTCATGGCCACGTGCATCCGCAGCGGCGAAGGCCGCCTGATCGTAGGGCTTGGTACTGAACATCAGGCAGCGCATGGTGGCTTTCAGGAGAGACGGGCGGGCAGGAGATTGGTTGCTCAGAGTCCCAGCCGCGAGCGCAGCAGCTCACGCTCGTAGATCAGCTCCTTCGGCATGCGGTTGGCCAGGCGTTCGAAGAGTTCCTCCTGCAGGGTCAGCTCCTGGCGCCATTCCTCCAGGTCGATGCGCTGCGCCTGGGCGAATTCCGCATGGTCGTAGCCGTCCATCGCCTCCAGGTCGATGCCACCGGGTTCCGGCATCCAGCCGAGCGGGGTCTCCTCGCCGATGGCGCGGCCGTGGCAGCGGTCGACCACCCATTTCAGCACGCGCATGTTCTCGCCGAAGCCAGGCCACACGAAGTGCCCGTCCTGATCCTTGCGGAACCAGTTGACGTGAAAGATGCGAGGGGGATGCGCGAGCTTCTTGCCGACGTCGAGCCAATGCCCGAAGTAATCGCCCATGTGGTAGCCACAGAACGGCAGCATCGCCATCGGATCGCGTCGCACCTGCCCCACCGTGCCGGCGGCGGCGGCGGTCATCTCGCTGCCCATGGTCGCGCCCAGGTAGACCCCGTGCGCCCAGTTGAAAGCCTGCATCACCACCGGGTAGGTCGAGGCGCGTCGGCCACCGAAGATGATGGCGCTGATCGGCACGCCGTTGGGGTCGTTGGCCTCGGGCGCCAGGCAGGGATTATTGGTCATCGGCGCGCAGAAGCGGCTGTTGGGATGCGCCGCCTTGGTCTCGCTCTTCGGCGTCCACGGATTGCCGCGCCAGTCGAGACAGCTCAGCGGTGCGGTGCCGTCCATGCCCTCCCACCACACGTCACCCTCGGGGGTCAGCGCGACGTTGGTGAAGATGGTGTCGCGCGCGATGGTCGTCATGGCGTTCGGATTGCTCAGGCCGTTGGTGCCTGGGGCGACGCCGAAGTAGCCGTTCTCGGGATTGATGGCATAGAGCCGGCCATCCGCGCCAGGGCGCATCCAGCTGATGTCGTCACCGACGGTCCAGATCTTCCAGCCCTTGAAACGCTCGGGGGGCACCAGCATGGCGAAGTTGGTCTTGCCGCAGGCGCTGGGAAAGGCGGCGGCGACATAGGTCTTCTCGCCCTCCGGCGACTCGACACCCATGATCAGCATGTGCTCGGCCAGCCAGCCTTCGCGATTGCCGAGCCATGATCCCAGGCGCAGGGCCAGGCATTTCTTGCCCAGCAGGACGTTGCCGCCGTAGTTGGAATTGGTCGAGATGACGGTGTTGTCGTGCGGGAAGTGCGCGACATACCGCCCGGCCGGATCGATCGCCAGCATGCAGTGCAGGCCGCGGCTGAACGTCCCCTGATCGCCGAGCTCCTTCCAGGCGATGACGCCCATACGCGTCATCACGCGCATGCTCAGCACCACGTAGATGCTGTCGGTGATCTCGACGCCGACCTTGGTCAGCGGCGACCCCGGTGGACCCATGAG
>JANPIY010000803.1:0-10163 GCA_031425255.1 Planctomycetota bacterium | reverse complement strand
GCCCGTTCGATCAGCTGGCGGATGTCCTGCTCGCGGCGGCTGTCCTTCTTGCGCAGGGCTTCCATCAGTTCGGCGCGTTTCTTCGGCGGCGTGCTGCCTTCCATGGCAACCAAGATGTCAGCGACTTCCTGCGGGCTGGCGTTGTCGAGGTAGGGGGTGATGCGTTCCGCCGGCATGAAGGAGTACAAGGTGGCCAGCCGTTGGATCTGCGTGCCGCTGGCCGCATCGAGATCGATGCGCAGCATTTCTTGGTGGATGGCGACCGCGACCGTCGGGTATTCGAGATCCTGTTGCGCCAGTACCAGCAGACGGGAGGCCTTTTTCGGTTCCATCAGTGCCAGGTAACGCGCGATCTCCCTCGGGGTGAAACGCCGTAGGCTCTGCCAGGCGTTGTCCTTCATCTGCTCGAAGAGTTTCGCCTGATCGCGGTAGCGCGCCTTTTCGACCTCGGCCATCACCTGCATGCGTTGGGCTTCATTGGCCTGCGCCACCGCCCAGCGCGCTTGCTCATCGGCCTGGATCTTGGCCTGATCCGTCAGCGCACGCTCCTGCTCCTGGACCTGGCGTTGCAGGCGTTCGAGCCCGGCCTTGGCCAATTGCAGATCGGCCCATTGCTGGTCGAGGTGCACCTGGCGTTCATCGAGCGCATCCTGCTGACGGCGCAGGCGGGTCATCAACTGGTTGGCGTGCGCGGCCCCGGCCATCTCGGCGATATGGGCGAGCAGCTCCTGTTCGTTGGCGGGAGCCGCAGGCGGTATCTCGACCGGTTCCTCCGGACGTTGATGCATCGAGGCCAGCCAGGCCTGCTCCTCATCGCTGAGCACCAGGGGACGCAGGGCCTGGGCGTTGAGCTTGCCGTTGGCACGCAGACTGGTGAGCGCGGTCAGGCCGCCCACCAGCAGGACGATGCACAGCGCCGCCAAGCCGTAGGCCAGGGTGCGGAAGAATCCATTCATGGCCGGACCTCGGGCTGGGGAAGATTGGCGATGACGGTGCGCGCGAGCATCTGACGTTCGCAAAAGCGGCGGGCGGCGAATTCCTCCAGCCGCCGTTGCGCCTGACGTTCCGCCTCGCGCACGCGTTCGGCCGCATCGCGTTCCTGCAGTTTGCGGAAGGTGGCATGCGCCCGATGGGCTTCGACCAGGGCGGCACGGGCGGTGACGATCTCGGCGTCGACCTTGCCGAGGCCGCTCTGCATGGTGCGCACCTGCGCTTCGATATGGATCCAGTACCGCGTCAACTGATCGCGCCCGCTCAGGCTGACCGTGGCGGCAGCGTCATGGCGTTGATGCATCAAGGCGCCGATGCGGTCGACCTCTTCCTGACGGCGGCGCTCCAACTCGCCCAGGCGGCGACGGGCCTCCTGTTCCTGGCGTTCGTGCAGGTTGACCAGGGCGGTGAAGCGCAGGCGGGAACTCATCGCGGTTCACCGATGATCTGAGTCAGCTGTTTGAGCGCCTCGGCGCGACTGATGACCTGGCCGATGTCCTGGCGCACGAAGTCGAGCAGGCGGGGATGGACGGCGATGGCCTGGTCGACGCGGTGGTCGGCGCCCTTGCGGTAGGCTCCCACCTCGACCAGATCGCGCACCCGCTCGTACTCGCTCCACAGTTCCCGCGCCTTCATCGCCAAGCGGTATTGCGGCTTGTCGGCCAGATCGACCAGCAGGCGGCTGACCGACAGCAGCGGATCGATGGCCGGGTAGACCGCCTGACCGGCCAGGCGACGGCTGAGGAAGAGGTGGCCGTCGAGAATGGCGCGCACCGCGTCGCCGACCGGATCATTCTCGTCATCGCCTTCGATCAGCACGGTATAGAGCCCGGTGATGGAGCCGATCATGCCGGTACCGGCACGTTCCAGCAGACGCGGCAGGATGGCGAAGGCGCTGGGCGGGAAACCACGCGTCACCGGCGGCTCCCCCGCGGCCAGGCCGATGTCGCGCTGGGCCTGGCAGAAACGCGTCACCGAATCCATCATCAGCAGCACGTCGAGGCCGCCGTCGCGGAAATGTTCCGCCAGGGTGTGGGCGGCATAGGCCGCGGCCAAGCGCTCGACCGCCGGGCGGTCGCTGGTGGCGACGATCACCACACTGCGCGCAAGGCCTTCCGGGCCCAAGACCTTGTCGACGAATTCGCCGACCTCGCGACCACGCTCACCGACCAGGGCGATGACGTTGACATCGGCCTTGGCATGGCGCGCCATCTCGCCGAGCAGCGTCGATTTGCCGACGCCCGAACCGGCGAAGATGCCGAGGCGCTGGCCCTTCCCGACGGTGAAGAGGGTGTCGACCGATTTGATGCCGGTCTCGAGGATGCGGGTGATGGGCTGGCGTCCGAGCGCCGGCGGCGGATCGGCCATGATGCCACGACGGGACTGGCCGATGATGGGCCCGCGCCCGTCGATGGGATTGCCGATGCCATCGATGATGCGACCGATCAGTCCAGGCCCGACCGGGATCATCAGGCCATGACGCCGCGCGATGACCAGATCGCCTGGGCGGATGCCGTCGAGGTGCCCAAGCGGCTGGAGCAGGATCTCGCCTTCGCGAAAGCCCACCACCATCGCCGTGCGTTCGCGGCCGTCATTCCCCATCACCGTACAGGTATCGCCGACCGGCATCGCCGGTCCGGACGCCACCACCGTCAGGCCGACCACGCGCAGGACCATGCCGGTCGCCTGCATCGGCTCGAAGGTCGCGAGCTGATCATGATAACGGTCGAGGCGGATCATGGCTCCGCGTCCGCCGGATCGTCGACCGAGGGTGGGATGTCATCCCCAGGGCGTACCAGCACGGTGCAGTCGGACGACGGCGCGCTGTCGAGCATGCGTTCGGCCAGACGCTGCCAGCAGCCAGCGACGCTGATGTCGAGGCGGGTGCCCTGCGATTGCAGGATGCACGAGCCGCGCGAGAGGGCCTGGTCGGCGATGACCTCGAGACGCTCGAGCCCAGGCAGGTGCGAACTCACCTCGGCGATGCGGCCGCGCAGGCTCTCGGCGTCGGTGGGGTGCATGCGCACGACCACGTGACGCCGGTCCGGGACCTCCAGCAGCGCCCGTTTGACCAGGGCGTCCATCCAGGTCGGATCGCGTTGGACGGTGCAGCGCAGCACCGCCGCGGCGACCGCCAGGCCGAGGCGCACGGCCTCGGCTTCGGACTCCGCCAGCAACTGTTTCTCGAGTTGATCAAGCCGACCGGCAGCACCGGCCAGGGAGGTCAGCACCGGTTCATAACGGTCGAGGAAGGCCTGTTCGCGCTGTTGCGCCCGTTCGTTGGCTTTCAGCTCGGCGTCCACCGCACGCTTTTCCGCCACGGCGATACGCGTCTCGGCTTCGGCCAGACCGCAGCTACGGCCCTCCTCGCGCGCGCTGGCGATGCGCTGTTCCCACTCGCGCAGCGCGCGATCGACACCGGCGTTGGCCAGGCCGACCGCTTGGCCGGCGACGGTGCGGGAGCGCAGAATGGTCATGTGATTGCCCAGGGAGCAAGTGCGAGGTGCGAGGTGCGAGGTGCGAGGTTGCGTGGATCCATGTCCATCCTGCTCTCGTGGCATACCGCCCACGAACCGTCGCACGTCGCACGTCGCACGTCGCACTGGTCACAGCTCATATCATCACCTCGCCCGTGCCGCGTTGGATGCGGATGTCGCCCTTCTCCTCCATCTGCCGGACCTGCTGGAGGATGCGCTTCTGCGCCTCCTCCACATCGCTCAGCGGACGTGGTCCGAGCATCTCGATCTCTTCCTTGATGTTGTCGCGCGCACGCACGGACAGGTTGCCCAGGATCTTTTCGGCCAGCTCGGGGGGCGCGGCCTTGAGCGCGAGTGCGAGGTCGGCCTTGTCGATTTCGGCGAGCACCTTCTGCATGTCCTTGTCGCCGATCTTGGCGAGGTCATCGAAGACGAACATCAGCGCCTGGATCTCGTTGGCGATGGCCGGCGACTCGCGATTGAGGCGATCGAGGATGGCCTTGCTGACGCTGGGCTCGCTGACGTTGAGCATCTGCGCCACGGTCTTGTAACGCGCACTGCCACCGCCGTCGGATTGGCGGGAACCCAGCGAATAGGCGCGGACCTCGAGCATCTCGTCGACCTGACGCACCAGCTCGGCAGGCATCTCCTCGGTGGCGGCGATGCGTTTGACCACCTCGAAGCGCAGATCCTCGGGATAACTCTTAAGCAGTTCGCTGGCGACCGGCGCTTCCAGGTGGCTGATGACGATCGCCAGCACCTGCGGATGCTCGCCGCGCAGCAGGCTTGCGACCTGTTTGGCGTCGAGGCTCAGCAGTGAACGGAAGGGTTCGGCATCACGGGTCTGCTTGCGGATCTTCTCCAGCAGATCCTTGGCCTTCTCCTTGCCGAGCGCGCGCTCGAGAATGGCCTGGATCATCGGCGCCACCGAGACGCGGTCGCCGCCGGTCGCCTGGTTGAATTCCTTGAGCATGAGCTCCATGTCCGAGCCGGCGAGCTCGCCCATGCGGGTCATCTCTTCGGAGACCAGCGCCACATCCCGGTCGCTCATGCGCTGCATGACCAGGGCCGCGGATTCGCTATCCAGGGACAACAGGAAGGCGGCGGCCTTGCGCCGGCCACCCAGGCCCTTGTCCTTCTTCTCATCGGTATCATCCGCCACGGCCATCCCCTTCAGGTTTCGTAAAGCCAGCGACGCACGATCTGGGCGGCACTCGTCGGATCTTCCATCACGCGCTTCTTGATCTGATCCTTCAGCTCCATGCGGCGGGTGCGATTCTCCTCCTCCTCCTTGCCATCCTCGACCTTCGCCTCCGGCTTGACCTTGGCCTTGCGGTCGGCTTCTTCCTGATTGGCTTTGGCCTCGGTGAGCATCCAGGCCTGGTGGCTGCGCTTGAGCTGTCCGCGGGCGACCATCAGCAACACGATCGCCACCAGAGCCGACAGGCCGTAGCCGATCCAATCGGCGATCCCGCCAGGCAGTCCTGGGATGGTGACGCCGGCCTGCGTCACGGTGATGAGCGGCTCACGGTACATCTCCATGCTCTGCACCGTGGCACCGAATCGGGCATCGACCTTGTCAGCGGCCTCGGCCTTCAGCTGCAGGCCACGTGCGGCATTGTAGCCGATGGCGTTGAGCACCAGATCGCGATAGCGCAACTTCTCGACGTCGGTGTATTCACTGCGCTGCTCCTCGGTCTCGCCGGTCGGCTGACCTTTGTCGTCCTTCTTCGCCACCTTGGTGGTCTTGAAGTCGAGCAGGATGCTGACCGACATGCCGGTGATGCGGCCGACCTCGTCCTCCTGCGTGACGGTGTTCTTGCCCACCACGTATTCATTGCGGGTCTCTTCGCTGGTCTTGCTGCCGATCTGGGCTTGGCCAGCACCCGCGGCAGGCGCGCCTTCGACATTCGGCTGGGTGCCGGCGATGCCACCCGCGGAGACGATCGGAGTCTTCTCGTCGGTCGAGGTGGTGTTCTCTTTCAGCAGGACCGACTTGCCGGGATCGCTGGAGGCGGTGCTGCGTTTGGTGAAGTCGAGTTTGGTCGAGACCTTGACCATGCTGCGGCCGGGCCCCAGGGTGGCGTCGAGCTGTTCCTGCGCCTTGCGCGTCAGGTAGGAATCGCGCGCACTTTCCGCTTCCAGCGTGGTCTGCGCCATCATCGCCGAACTATCGGCTGCCGCCGGAGTGAGCAGGCCGTGGTTGTCCATCACCTCGACGCGGTCGGGGTTGAGTCCAGCGATGGCGCCGGCGGTCAGACGCAGCACGCCGGCGACCTGGCGATCGGTGAGGCGTTTGCCGCTGAGCATGTCGAGTTTGATCGAGGCCTTGGGTTTGGCCGAGTCGTCACCGATGAAGGGGCTGGGCTGGGGACGATCGATCAGCACGCGCGCCGAGCGCACTCCCGCCAGTTCGCGGAAGCTGCGTTCGAGTTCGCCGGCCACCGCGCGATCGTAGGTCTTGTGTTCGGTGAAGGTCGAGTCCCACATGTTGCCCTTGGACAGGATCTCGAAGCCTTTGGCGCCATCGCTGAGCAGTTCATGTTCTGCCAG
Organism: Planctomycetota bacterium; assembly: GCA_031425255.1. Classification (GTDB taxonomy): domain Bacteria; phylum Planctomycetota; class UBA11346; order UBA11346; family UBA11346; genus BOG-1363. The sequence continues at coordinate 4,143 of JANPIY010000803.1, read as the reverse complement.
TTCATTGCGCAGCCGGTAGAGGTCCTTGCTCGGCACCATGATGGTGCTCTCGCGATCGGCGAGCTGGTACATCACCTGTTTGCTATCGAGGTAGGCGACGATCTCCGCGACCTGGCCCTTGCCGAGATCGCTGACGAGCATGCGGTAGTCCGGTCGGCTGGCGGCGTAACTCAGCCCCACCGCCGCGATCACCGCCGCCACCAGCACCAGCAGGATGGTCGCGCGTTGAGAAACCTCCAACCGTCCCCAGATCGCACGCAGTTGTTGCCAGATTTTCGACATGTGGGCCTCTTACCGAGGGGTCAAAGCGCAGGGTGTACCAAGGGGAACGGCCGATGTCCGATGTCCGATGTCCGATGTCTTCGTGGTCATCGGATGACGTGCAGCGACTATACCTCACGCCGGAGCGCGGGTCGCCCTGGAGACATCGGACATCGGACATCGGACATGGCCGGCCAAAGGCCGCGCTAGAACTGCGTCCGCATCACTTCCTTGTACGCTTCGACCAGTTTGTTGCGTACTTCGGCGGCGAGTTTCAGCGACAGCTGCGCTTGGCCCTGCGCCAGCATCACGGAATGGAGATTATCGGTTTCACCGCGTTGCACCGCGTCGATCGCGTGATCGTACTGCTGCTGGGTCTGGTCGACCTGGCTGACAAAATCCTGGAGGACGTCGCCGAAACTCTTGCCGTCGGCGGTGCGTGGCGCATCTGCTCCCGGCGGCTGCGTCGCAGCCGGGGTCGCGGGCGTGATGCCCTGGCCGTAGAGGCCGCGTAACGGATCGAGCGGAGTGCCCATGTGATGCATCTACCCTGGGGTGTTCAGCCTTCAGACAAGCGGAGAGCATTCTCGTGCATGCGCAGGAGACCACGGGCGGCGTTGGCGTTGGCCTCGTAGGCTTTGCTCGCGACCAGCAGATCGGTCAGTTCCAGTACCGGATCGATATCGGGTTCCTTGACCATGCCGGTCGCCGGATCGGCGTCGGGATGGCTCGGGTCGTAACGCTGGAGGTAACGCGGGCTGTTCACCACCTCGGCCTGCACCTGGCCGGTGCTCTGTCCGCGGGCATTGAGCACGGTCTCGAAGTGCACCCGTTGGCGGGCATAGGGCAGACCGTTGGCGAGCTTGGCGGTGTCGCCGGCATGGGCGAGATTCTCGGCCGCCACCGTCATGCGCAGCTGTTCCGCGCCGAGGGCCGAAGCACTGGCGTCGACGCCACGAAAAAGCGAGATTCCGGGCATGATCAGCCTCCTGGCGCCTGGCCAGCAGCGATGTTGAGCAGGCGCATCTTACCGCGGGTCAGGGCGATGTAGGTGCTGTACAGGGTCTGGTTTTTGGCCGACTCCATGATCTCGCGATTGAGCGAGACGTCATTGCCGTCGACCTGCTCCATGGTGTTGCGGGGTTCGTACACCACCGCCTCGACCTCACTGGCAGCCTCGGCACCGCCGTGGTCGAGGGCGTCCTGGAACGCCTGCTCGAAAGCCACCGCCCGCGTCTTGTACCCAGGGGTATTCTGGTTGGCGATGTTGCCGGCGTGGACCTGGGCCTTGAGGGCGGCCACGTCCATCAGACGGGCCATCAACTGCAGACGCTGGTCGGTGATCATGGTTCCCTCCGACCCACGAACGCACATCACGTTCCAACTGCGGCAGGCCCTGGAGGGAACCGGGAAGCTGCTGGAGAGCATTGGGGTGCTGGGACTTGTAGACCTGCTGAGGTGGCGGCGAGCGGCCTGCGCCAGGTCCGGGCGTGGTGAATATCGACGCCCGGGTGCAGATTTCGCCACAGCGGGGAGAAGCCTCGCGCGGCTGGCCTTGGTGGGTCAGACGCCACCCTCCTGGCAAGAAGGCGGTTCAAACCGCAGAGGCCGCAGAGGCCGCAGAGCTTAGAATTCTCACCTCTGCGCCCTCTGCGCCCTCTGCGGTTGGACCAGTTCGCGGGCCCGGCCGCAGGACCCGGAGGACATTGCGCCCTGCCCAGGTGCTCCACACTGCCGCCCATGCCTGTGTGCCCTGGTCGTTGGAATGGTGTGGTGTGGCTGGTCCTCCTGGTCGGGATGCTGCCGGCGGTCGATGCCTCGCAACGCAACCCCGCTGCCGAGATCGACGACAACGAGATCGAGACGCGCTACGTCACCCGGGTGCAGGAAAAAGCCGCCACCTACCGGCTGGCCCGCACCCAGGCGCTGTCGAGTCCGGCGGATGAAGCCTTGGCGGCCGCCTATGCGACCCAAGCGCAGGCCATCCTCGATAACGGCAGCGAGCAACCGCTGGAAAGCGCCATCCATTGGCTGTCACCGCAGTGGTGGGTCACTTCTCCATCGAAGGAACGCCGGGCCCTGTGGCTGGCCGAGGACGGCTTCGAGGCGGTGCCATACACCAAGGCCGCGGGCGAACTGCTGGCGCTGCAGGTGAAAGCCCAGGCCAAGCGCGGGAACGTCTCCGGCGTGCACAATTCGCTCTATCAGCTGTGGTACTACATCCCCGACTACGACCAGACGCCGGCAGTGATGGACGCCGCGATGGATGCGGCCGAACGGCAGCAGAACTTCACCGCTGCGATCGATCTGCAGGCGGAGGATTCGCGCGACGTCATCCGCCTCGATGGCAGCTCGCAGCTGGGCGAGATCAACCGCCTGTTCCACTTCCTCGAGCGCCATGGCGACCGGGTGCAGATCGCCCCGCGCGCCGCCATCGGCCTCGCCCGTGGCCTGCTGCGGGGCGGCGATCGTGACGACCTCTTCCTGGCCCGGCGGGAATACGAGAAGTTCGGCGAGACCTATCCCAACCATCCGCTGGTGTTCACCGCGCTGTGCGAACAGGCGCTGAGCTACCTGGTGTCTTATCGGGGCGAATATTACGACGTCGGCTCGCTGATCGCCGCCGCCTCGATCATCGATCAGGCTGAGATCGAGGCCGATGGTGACGCCGATCGTATCCGCCTGGTCGAGGCCTACCGCGCCCGTATCCGCAGTTGGCATCAGGAACGCGACCTGCAGGTCGCGCGCTGGTACGCCGAACGCAAGACCCTCGGCGTCGCCTGGCTGGCCGCACCCAAGGGCGAGAGTGGACGGCCCTGGCTGCGCTCCGCGCGTTATTACTACCGTGAAGTGATCCGCCGTGACAGCGGCTCGGTCCCTGGTCGCGCCGCCGCGCTGGAGCTGGCCGAACTGCCGCTGCCTGCCGCTGACGAACTCGGTGCACCTCAGCCCCTGCCACCAGCGCCATGAACGGCGAGGCGCGCGGTGCGCGGCGCACGGCTTGGCGCCGGCCCTTCAGCGCCGGCGCTGCGCTCCTGCTGCTCGCGGGCGTACTGGTCCTGCCCGCGTGCTCCTACCGCATGGCGGGAGTGAAACCGTTGGGCGAACCAGTCCGCGTCGTGGTCAGCATCAACGAAGCGCGCCTGGTCCGTCTCCAGGGCTATTTGCAGACAGCGGTGGCCGCCGCGATCGAGAACAAGCTGGGCTGGCGGGTCAGCCCCTCCGGCTCGGCGAAGATCGAATTGTTGATCGAGCAGGAGACCATCGTCGCCAGCGGCAAGGACTCGCGTGGCATCGCCAGCCGCTGGACCATCACCTGCCGTGGCAACGCCCTGCTGACCTCCCGCCGCGGCAATGCCACCAGTCCCTGGACCGGCACCGGTTACAGCAGCGGGCTGGGCGATGAGGCGGAGGCGCTGCAGGCGGCCGCGCAGAACGCCGCAGACCTGCTCGCCGTGTGGTTGGAGAACCATTCGGAAAGCTGGCCGACGCAGTAAAGGCGTCTCAAGCTGTTACTGAGCTTTCTTGATGAGCTTGTCTTCCAATGAAATGGCAGGGATTCTCACCGCAAAGCCGCAAAGCACGCCAAGGTGGAGAAAACAAGGCGATTCTGTTATGAGCGTCTTTGCGCCTTGGCGGTGGAAGTGGATGTCGGCTGTCTAGGTAATTGAGAAAGCTCAGTAAACTAACGAGGAAGAATCGGCCGCAGAGACGCGGAGACGCAGAGGAAAATCAAAGCTGGATCTCTTTTTGTCTCTGCGCCTCCGCGCCTCTGCGGCCAGATATCCTGGCTTCACCGCATGGCGCGCATCCGGTTTACGAGACCCGGAGCCCGCGTTTCTTCACCGCCGTATGAGCCTGTGTACCGCGGCCACCAGCAGC
>JANPIY010000802.1:0-10518 GCA_031425255.1 Planctomycetota bacterium | reverse complement strand
CCCGTCGGTCAAGACCCGCCTGCTGCCGATCCTCTCCTTCGCCTACGACGACGTCGAAGCCCAGCGCGGCACCATGGACGACCTGATCCGCAAGGCCCGCGCCACCGACAGTGATGGCGGCGCCCAGCCGACGCCGGCCGCGGAAGCCCCCAAGCCGGAGTAACGGCAGCGGCTCGCCGACCGCCGACCGCCGACCGCCGACAGCCGACAGCCGACCGCCGACCGCCGACCGCCGACAGCCGACCGCCGACCGCCGACAGCCGACCGCCGACAGCCGACCGCCGACCGCCGACCGCCGACCGCCGACCGCCGACCGCCGACAGCCGATATTCACCACGGAGCCCACAGAGCGCACAGAGCGGAGCCATTCCCCCTCTGTGAGCTCAGTGGGCTCTGTGGTGAGTATCTCTTCGGCGGTCGATGGTCGATGGTCGATGGTCGATGGTCGGCGGTCGATGGTCGGCGGTCGGCGGTCGGCGGTCGGCGGTCGGTGGTCGGTGGTCGATGGTCGGCGGTCGGTGGTCGGTGGTCGGTGGTCGGTGGTCGGAGATCCGGACGCCCTTGCGGTCCCCCGCATCGCCCCAAGGTGCGCCACCTATGTCGCTGACCGCCGTCATCGGAACTGGTGCCTGGGGGACGGCCATCGCGGCGCACGTCGCCCGCACCGGCCAGCCCACCGTCCTGCTGGGACGCGATGCGACCAAGGCCGCCGAGCTCGCCCAGCGCCGTCAACATGCGTCCCTGCCGGGCTGTGCGCTGCCGACGGAGCTGGTGATCACCGCCGATCCGACCGCGGTGGCGCGCTGCGATCTGATCCTGTGGGCGGTGCCGACGCAGGCGACGCGGGCGCAGGCGCGAACGCTGGCCCGCCATCTGCCGGCTGGTGTCCCCACGGTCTCGCTCAGCAAAGGACTCGAACAGGGGAGCCTGGCGCGGGTCAGCGAGATCCTCGCCGCCGAACTCGGCAACCGTCCAGGGGCAGCGCTATCGGGCCCGAGCATGGCGGGCGAATGCGCCCTGGGGCAGCCCTTCTGCCTGGTCGCTGCCGGGCCCGAGGCGTTGACCATCCAGGTGGTGGAACGGCTGCATTCGCCGCGCCTGCGCGTCTATACCAGCAGCGACCTGGTCGGGGTCGAGCTGGGTGGTGCGCTGAAGAATGTCATCGCCATCGCCGCCGGGATCTGCGATGGCTTGCGCCTCGGCGACAATGCAAAAGCCGCCATCATCACCCGCGGCCTGGCCGAAATGCGCAGACTGGGACGCGCTCTGGGTGGGCGCGAAGCGACCTTCGCCGGCATGGCTGGCATCGGCGACCTGCTGACCAGCTGCTATAGTCCGCTCGGCCGCAATCGCGGTCTCGGCCAGGCGCTCGCCGAAGGTCGCGATCCTCAAAGCCTGCTCGATGGACGCAGCGGCGTGGCCGAGGGCGCCTGGACCTGTCGTGCCGCTATCGCGCTGGCGGCCCAGGTCGGCTGTGAGCTCCCCATCGCTTCTCAGGTGGCAAATGTGATCTGGGCTGCTACACCCGTGCCCACCGCGATGGAAAATCTCCTTTCCCGCGCACCTAAGGAAGAAGACGCATGAACAAGCCGGCCCTGAGCCCCGTCCTCGCGACCGTCTGCATCGCAACCATGTCCCTCGGTTCCGCCGCAGCGGTGGAAACTGAACTGCAGCTCGGACCCAGTGATCTGCGCCTCGGCGCCGAACTGGTGAACAAGCACTATGACCAGGGTGTGATCCGGAACGAGAACGTCACCGCCATCGGCCACCTCGATGCCCGCTTCTGGGACATCGGCCTGCACGCCGACTGGTACCTCGCGGTCAACAGCGACAAGTCGCAGACCGAACCGGTCAGCGCAGGTGAGACCACCCAGATCACCCTCGGCGCCGACTACCTGATCGAGATGCAGGACGTCTTCCAGATCATCCCGCATTACGAATTCATCGCTTACCCCAACCTGCCCGATCAGCCGTGGAAGAACGGTCAGAACTGGTTCGGCGTCGATGGCTGGTACCTGCTGCCATGGCCCGGCCTCGAGGTCGGCGGCGGCTTCGACTACAATCCCTTCTACAATTCCGATCTGGATGCCCATCGCGGCAATGGCGGATTGTCCGCCCACGCCCTGCGTGCCGGCATCGGCGCACGTCAGTTCTACCAGACGGCGCCGCTCGACATCGCCTTTTACGAAGTGCTCAACTTCGGTAATGGCGAGTACAAGGAGTTCCTCATCGGCTCCGACGAGACCGGCCTCACCACGCTCGACCTGGGCGTGCGCTACGTGTCGCCGTTCTTCATCAACGACCTCTGGATGACGGCTCGCCTCGAAGCGCACGTCTGGCTGGAAGGCGATGATCGCGAAGCCCTGCGTGCTGCGGACAAGAACACCACCGAGGTCATCATCGGCATCGGTTTCGAATACCGGCCCTGAGCCTTGTCACGGTGCTCTGCTGACGACGGCCGCCCACCCGGGCGGCCGTCTTCGTTTTAACCGCTCGAACCTGGTGCCCTTGCAGGCAACTTCCTCACCGGCGACCGACAGCAGATATCCACCACCGAGCTCACGGAGCGTACAGAGGAGAACTGGTCACCCTCTGCGCCCTTGGAGTCTGGTCCCCCCTCCCAACGCAGCCGGCACGACCCGCTCTTGAGCCGGAGCGGTCGACCGAGCATGCTGTCGCGTCATGGGTCGTATCCTGGTTGTCGATGATGAGGCGGGTCTGCGCGGCATGCTGGATATCATCCTGCGCCGTGACGGTCATCAGGTGATCCAGGCCGCCAACGGGCAGGAGGCGATCCGGCAGATCGCGGCGAATCCCACCATCGAACTGGTGATCAGCGATCTGCGCATGGAACCGCTCGATGGCCTGGGGCTGCTCGCCCATGTGCGCCAATACCATCCCGACATCCTGGTGATCATCATGACGGCCTTCGCCGAATGGGACACCGCGGTGCGGGCGATGCGCCAGGGAGCCTACAATTTCCTGCGCAAACCTTTCGACAACCAGGTGGTCCGTTCGCTGGTGTCACGCGCGCTGGACGCGCGTGGACATTACCTGGCGACCCGTTCGCAGGGGTCGCCGGCGCAACCACCCGCAGTCCATCTGGTCGGCCAGAGCCGCTGCATCCAGCAGATCCAGACCACCATCGAGCAGGTCTCGACCACCGACTCCACGGTGCTGGTCACCGGCGAAAGCGGCACCGGCAAGGAACTGGTCGCCCGCGCGGTGCACTACGCCAGCATGCGCAGCGACGGACCGCTGGTGCGCATCAACTCGGGAGCGTTGGCGCCTTCCCTGCTGGAGAGCGAACTGTTCGGTCACATCAAAGGTTCCTTCACCGGCGCGATCGATGACCGCCAGGGCCTATTCGCGTTGTCCGACGGCGGCACGTTGTTCCTCGACGAGGTCGGTGAACTGGCGCCCGAGACCCAGGTGAAGCTCCTGCGCGTGCTCGAGAACGGCGAGTATCTGCCGGTGGGCGGGCGTGAGGTCAGAACCTGCAATGTGCGGCTGGTGGCGGCCACCAACCGCGACCTCCAGGACATGGTCAAGGCCGGGGATTTCCGCGAGGATCTCTATTACCGGCTGGCGGTGATCCCGCTCCACCTGCCGCCCTTGCGAGAGCGCGCCGAGGACATCCCCCTGCTTGCCGGCCACCTCCTGGCGCGCCACGCGGTGAAGCTGCGACGTGGTATCACCGGGTTCACTCAGGACTCGCTCGACGCGATGATGGTCCATCCGTGGCCGGGAAATATCCGCGAACTCGACAACCGCATCCAGCGCGGCGCCGCCCTCACCGCCAGCGGGGACATCGGGTACGACGCCTTGTTCGCCGATCTCGCTACCCGGCCAGCTGGCGGCGGTCAGCACCAGGTGATCAAGCCGGGCGAAGAGCTACGCGCCCGCATCGGTCTGCGCGAGACCATCGATCTGGAAAAAGAGCTCGCCGATTACGAGCGTTCACTGATGGAAGCCGCCTTGACCGTCACCGGCGACAACCTCACCGAGGCGGCCAAGATCCTGGGCATCAGCTTCCGGCAGATCAGGTACAAGGTCCGCCAACTCGGCCTGCGGTAGGATCGAAGCACACGCGATGTCTTCGTGACTCAGTCCGGATAGCTGAAGCTGATCTCCTGCACCACGTCCGGATGCAGCGACAACGCCACCGGACAACCGTGCGCGAGCTGTTGCAGCCGTGGGCGTACGGCGATGGGGATGCCAGTCGGCATCCTCAGTCGCACCACGATGCGCGCGAGGCGGCGCGGCGGCGTACTGGTCATGTACTTTTCCACCTCCGCGCTCATGCCTTCCAAGGCCAAGCCCTCGGTCCGGGTCTGGATCGCCATGGTGGTGAGCATGCAGGTCGCTAGGGCGGTGGCCGCGAGGTCGGTGGGCGAGAAGGCCTCGCCCAGGCCATGGTTGTCCTTGGGCGCATCGGTCGTCAGCGCGGTTCCGGAAGGACCGTGGATGGCCGCGCAACGCAGGCCGCCGTCATAGGTGATGGAGAAGGTGACCATGGCGACCTCGCAGGATTCAAAGCTCAGGAAGGGATGCCGAGCACGAAGGCGGCAGTGATCCAGGCGATCGCCTGCACGACCAGGATGCGATTGAGCCAGCGCGCCAGGGTTCCCCCAGGACCGACGGTGGAGTCCGTTCCGCCGGCGCAGATGGCCGATCCGGCCAGGGCCCCGAGCAGCAACGCGACCGGCCAAGGGCCCGCCATCACCAGCAGCATGCAGGGCACCTGGAGCAGTTGGACCACGGCGAAGCGCTGTAGGCGAGGACGGATGGTGGAGTGACGCATCAGGGGAACTCGTCGGGATCGAGCAGCAGCAGGAGTTCGGCGGCCATCCGCTCGGGATCAGCAGCGCGACAGAGGGCTGCGGCCACCGCCACGCCATGGGGCAGGCGTGGGCGTAGCGCAGCGATGCGGTCCGCGTCCATCCCGCCGATGGCATAACTCGGTCGTCCTTGCGGCGATTGCAACCGCTCACGGACGGCATCGAGCAGGGCGGGACCGCGTGCAGGCTCGTGTGGTTTGGTGGTGGTGGCGAACATCGGTCCCAGACCGAGATAATCCGCGCCCTGCGCCAGACCGTCCTCCACCTGGGTCTGGGTATGTGCCGAGATGCCGAGCGCACAGCCCGGGCCGACCACCGCGCGCGCGTCCGCCAGGCTCGCATCGTCCTGTCCGACATGGACGCCATCGGCGGCGATGGCACAGGCCACCGCCACGTGGTCGTTGACCACGAACAGCGCCCCGGCGGCGCGTACGACCTCCTGGACGCGCAGGGCCAGCTCGCGATATGCGCGTTGCTCCAGGCCCTTGGCGCGCAGTTGCACCGCACCCGCGCCGCCACGCGCCACCGCGCGGGCGACGCCCACCGGGTCGCTGGTCAGGCTGGTGTCGATCAAGGCGTAGAGACGGATCTGGTGGAGTCGCCAAGCCGGCAGGCGCGCGAGCATGCCGGTCTCCAGACGGTAGACCGCATAGCGCACCGCCTGGAGGTGCGCCGCGACGTCGGGGTGTCCGGCGAGTTTGCCGGCCTCTTCAGCGGTGCGGAGAGCTTCCTGCGCCCGCGCCGCGTTGGCGCGAATGAGGTCGACGAGCCGTGTGCGCTGCATCTCGTCTTTGGCGGTGATGGTGGTGCCGACGTCGTTGGCGGTGTCGCGGGCGCTGACCGCCGCGACCGGGATGGCGCTGCGCACCTGATGACGCTGGGTCTTGGCCAGCTCGGCCAGATCACGGTCATCGAGCAGGAAACGGGCGATGTCTTCGAGCACGCGCAGACCTTCGGCGGCGCGATTCCCATTGGCATCGAGCAGACGATCGAGATCACGACGCATGGGAGGACTCGCTGCGCTCGCTCATGGCTGCGCCGACGGCGGTGGCGGCATGGCTTGGACGGCGGGTCGTATCGTCGTCACGTATCCCGTCAGCCAGGGCCAGAAGAACTCCCGCGCCACGATCCGACAGGTCGCCGCGATGGGCACCGCCAGGATCAACCCCAGGATGCCGAGCAGCTTGCCACACAGGAGCAGGGCGATGATGAGCGTCACTGGGTGGAGCTCGACCTCGCGACCCATGATGGTCGGCGTCAGGACGACGGTCTCGAGCACCTGCACCACCACATAGACCGAGATCACCAGGGCCACGGTCAAGCCACTGCCGCCATCCAGCCCGGTCATGATCAACGCCGGCACCAGGAACAGCAGGCCGGCCAGCGGTATCGCTGTGGCCAGTCCGATGAACAGGCTGAACAACACCGCGTAGGGCACGCCCGTGCCGCTGAACCCGACCGCCAGGAAACCCAGGTAGGTCAGCGTGGCGCAGATCATGCAGACGATCAGCCGGCCGCGAAAGAAGGCGGCCACCACCTTTTCGATATCACGGACGATGCGCAGGAGCTGGCTGCGATGCCAATCCGGCAGGTAATGGTGGACCCCGTTGCGGATCGAAGGCATGGCGATGAGCAGGAAGAACGCATAGATCGGCACCAGCAGGACGTCGAGGCTGAACGACAGCACGTGATCGACGCTGGTCAGCCCGCTGGTGGCCCAGCCGCCGATGCGGCCGGGAAGCGTTTCGAGCTGGGTATCCAGTTCACGTTCCAGGTTCTGCACCACCGGCGCCAGCCACTGCGAAGATCCGTCGTCGCCACGCAGTTCCGCCAGCAGTTCACGCGCGGCCTGCTGTCCCTCGCGTTCGCTCTCGAGGCGCGCGGCGAAAGCCAAGGCCACCCGATCGTCCCCCTCCGCCGGGGTCATCTGCAACGCTGCCCGCACGCGTTCGCTGGTGGCGTGCAGCGGATCGGTGGGGTTGATCTCCTTGCCGCGACGCACCTGCCGCAAGGCCGCGAGCAGGTTCGCGTGTTTTGCCGCATAGGTCTGGCCGGCCAGGGCCAGGTTGCGGATCCAGCGTTCGCGGACCTCCGGGGCCAGCTTGGCGTAGGCATCGTCAACCGCCGCCCGGGTGGTGCCCGGCCAAGCCGGATGCCATGACAAGGGCGCCGCGACGGGAGGATCCTGGCGCAAGAGAGCCGGCCAGGAATCGACCGAGCGGTTCTCCCGCGCGACCATGAGGGCGAGGTCGATGGTGGCGCGTTCGTTGAAGGTCTCGTTGATATAAAGCACCAGGAAGGCGCGCGCCGGACGGTCGAGTTCCAATCTGGCATACTGGCGCAACTGGCCCTGACGCTCCTCGACCCACAGCAGGGCGCTGGCCAGCATGCCCTGGGAGTCGTAATGGCCGTTGCCGTTGGTGTCGACGTAGGGCTCGCCCTCGTCATAGCGCCCGTTGGTGCTGATATCGGTGAAGCCCTCGCCCTTGAATACGCGTTCGGCCATGCTCGTCGATTGGCGCACCACGGTGGGGATCACCAGGGTGGCGATCAGCACCACCATCACGCTGAAGACTCCGAACAGCAGGCCGGCCGCCGCACTGCGCGGCATCCGCACGCGCCGGGTCAACCAATCGGCGACCGGGGCGAGGACGTAGGCGATGGTGAAACCGATCGCGACCGGGATCAGCACCTCCTTGAGGGCGCTGATGATCGGCAAGGTGATCGAGGCGGTCTCACGCAGGGCCAGCGAACACATGGCGATGGTGGTGGCGACGAGGAGCACCCGCATCCACGGATGGCGTAAGAGCGAACGCATGGCGTCAGACCACGATCGGGCAGAGGCGTTGACGCGAACGCTGCGTCAGCGTGATGCCGAAGTCCGGGCCGGTGACGAAGTCGTCGAGGGAATCGGACGGCTGTTTGCTGAAGACCCCCGCTTCGATCAGCGCGAAGGTGATGCGGCCGACGTCATAGGCGCATTTCAGGCCCCACTCGCGCAGCACCAGTTCGGCCATCAGGCCGAAACGACAGGTGGCGAGATCAAGCATCCCCTCGACCAGCTCGCTGGCTTTGAGGTGCCTTTCCTCACGTTCGCCGGCGTCCTTGCCGAACAACCGTGCCGCATGGCGCAGGCTCTCGCCGACGAAGGCGATGGCCTCCGGGGCATAGCCGATGGTCTTGGCCAAGGCTTGGATATCGGGCACTCCGGACATGGGGGCGCATTCTTGGCTCGACCGGAAAGCCGCAAGGGGAGGGTGCGGCGTCCTGGTGTGCGATGTGCGCTGGGCTCAGCGACGATCATCCCGTTCTGGCGCCACTCCGGAAGGCTCTGCACGAGTCGTCGGATACGAGATCCCCGACCCCGGACACTCCTACGGCGGCCCCTTGGTCCAGATCTCGAGCAGCCGCATGCGACTGCCCTTGGGCAGGGTCAATTCGACCATCGCCGGCGCGCCCGCACGCAGGCCACGTTTTCCCTGGAAGCGGAATTCCTTGATCGCACCCGCGACGGGCCGCCACGAACGGATCTCGTCCGGCTTCACTTCCAGGAAGACGCTGATGTCGTGGCTTTGGCGGTTGGGGGCCAGCATTTCGCTATGCAGTTCCTCGACCGGACGTTCGTCCTCACGGGTGGTCAATGCCAACTTGCCCTGACTCAACGACCACACGGTGCGGTGACGTTCGTCATCGCGTTCGCGTACCGCCATCTGGAAGCCGTCGCCGGTCGTCAGATGGACGATGCAGTAGACCGTCCCGGTGCCATAGGGTCCGAGCTTCAACGTCGCCGTGTCGTAGATCAGCAGCCCCTCGGTACCTTCCAGCGTCCACTGCGGATTCTCGTAGTTGGCGGCGATCTGCAGCTGGTCCTTGGCGGCGACACATTCCTGGGCGCTGATGGGCTTGCCGTTGGGCAGGCGGCCGGCGAACTGCACGCGCAGCCAGCGACTGCTGTCGAGGCGGGTGAGCAGTTCCTGACGTCTGGCCCGTTCGTCCGGATAACGGTCCCGGGTGAGGTTCTTCAGGTACTCATCGATCAGGGTGATGCTCTTGAGGTCTTCGCGTCCAGGCTGCGGCTTGCGCCGGTCCTCGACCGCTTTGACCACCACTTCGAGGGTGTCGAGCTCACGCTTGAGATTCCAGCGGGTCTCGTCGAGCGCGTGCCGCGTCCACATCACCAGACCCAGGATCAGCATCAGGCACGCCAGGATCCCGCCGCCCCAGATCAGCTTCGGCCGCCGCCGCAGTTGGAAGCGGAACCAGCTCTTCACCTTCACCCGGCCGACGAAAGGGATGCGTTCACCACGGGCGAAGCGATCGAGGTCGGTGATGAACTCGCTCATCGCCTGGTAGCGATTCTCCATGTGGTGGGACATCGCCTTGAGGATGATGCGCTCGAGCGAGGCGGGGAAGTCGAGTTTGTATTCACGCGGCCAGCGCGGCTCGTAACGCTCGCTGCGGATGGCGGTCAGGCAGGTGTCGCGATCGAGCTTGTGCGAATAGGGCAGACAGCCCTGGGTGGTCATCTCGTACAACACCACACCGAGCGAGTAGATGTCGCTGCGGTGATCGACCCGTTTGGCATCGGTGGCCTGCTCCGGCGACATGTAATCGAGGGTGCCGATGATCTGGCCGGTACGGGTCAGGCCATCGGTCTGATCGATCTCCTTGGCGATGCCGAAATCGGTCAGCAACGGATGCTCGATCGGGCCGAGGATGTTTTCCGGCTTGAGGTCGCGGTGGATGATCCCGTGACGATGGGCGTGGTCGAGGGCGGTGGCGATGCAGCGCACCACGTGTACCGACTCCAGCACGGTCAGCTTGCAGTGGTCGTAGGTGCGCGTCGCCAGGTCCATGACCATGAAGGCCACGTCGCGGTACTTGCCGCGGTCGAGGTCCAGCCGGCGGGCAGGGCCCTGGTGTTCGTCGAGGCCGCCATTGACCGCATGCACGGTGACGATGTAGGGATGGTCGCCGAGGCGTTGGGCGACCTCCGCCTCCATCAGGAAACGTTTGTGGCCGGCGGTGCCGCTGCGGGCATTGCAGACCTTGATCGCGAAGCGCGAATCGGGCGGCAGATTGGTGCCGAGCATATCGCCGGCCAGCAGCGCCTGATCGTTGCGGGTGATGGCCGCCAGCTCCTGACGGATCATGTCGCGCTGCTCGATGCTGTAACGCAGCGAGAGCAGATGGATGTAGTCGTATTCGGCCTCGTAGACCTCGCCCATGCCACCGCGACCAAGGCCGCGCACCAGTCGCCAGAGACCGAGGGTTTCGCCCACCATCGGGTAATCGTGCTCATCGGCACGCGACTGCTGCGCTGCGGCGGAAACGTCGGGCATGGTCCCTTCGGAAGTGATCCGTGGTGCGACAGACAACCGCGAGCGTCACGTCGCGCAACACGGCGCCGACCACGTTACGGCAGGTTGCGGCGCACTATGGGTATGCCTGGACGGCAGGTCAATTGCCTGGAGCCCGCGCCAGGTCGGCGTCGGCTGGTGCGGGGCGCGCCGGCTGGTCGACCGGCATGGCAGAAGGGCGAAGCACAGCTCATCCCAGCGCATGGTCGGCCGTATCGCTGGTCACCGATGCATTTCGCGCCGCACCGCGCGCGGAACCGTGCGGCTTCCCGCTCGACCTGCCGCCGCCGCGACGAATCTCGCGGCTGTTGCCGGCT
>JANPIY010000801.1:0-2299 GCA_031425255.1 Planctomycetota bacterium | reverse complement strand
GCCAGCTGGCCGACGTCATGCTGTTTAGCTAACGCAACGAAGCGGGAGGAAAGGCATAGCCACAGAGCCCACAGAGAGCACAGAGCTGGAGAATTGGCCCTCTCTGTGCTCTCTGAGGGCTCTGTGGCTGGTTGTCATTCTCCTTACTTCAGAATTCGGCCTTTGCTGGACAGCAATGCGCCGGCGCTCCCAGGGCTACTTCGCCGTACCGGCCTTGGTCAGGATCGCGGCCTTGACCTGGTCGGTGACGGCGTCGAGTTTGCCGACCGCTTCGACCATCAGCTCCTCGGAGATGGTGGTGTCGTAGCGTTCGACCTTCTTGCCACCGTAGCCGCGGATCATGTCGGGCGTGATGCCGGGGGCCTGGTGCACCGAGCCGAAGGCGTCTTTGAGCTTCTTCTTGGTCCCGGCCGGCAGGCCGCTGTGCATGGCGAGCGGCGGGTTGGGAATGGGGATGCTCTTGGCCAGGACCTTGAAGCGCGTCGGGTCGATGGCGTTCTGCTTCACGGCTTTTTCGAAGGAATCGAAGCTGGCGGCGCACACCTGGACCTTGCCTTCGTTGAGCGCCGA
This sequence comes from Planctomycetota bacterium, assembly GCA_031425255.1. GTDB lineage: Bacteria > Planctomycetota > UBA11346 > UBA11346 > UBA11346 > BOG-1363. The sequence goes on along the minus strand of JANPIY010000801.1, from coordinate 1,729 downwards.
GAGGCTATTGGCATGGCTGCCGGCCATGACGATCGCGCCCATGCCGTTGATCAGGTCGACCTTCTCCGCCAGCAGCATGGCCACCGGGTAGTTGAAGCTGGAAGTCGAGTTGACGTCACCCAAGGCGATGCTCTTGCCGGTGAGGTCGGCGAACGATTGGATGCCGCCGTCGACGCGCACGAAGATGCCGCTGTAGTAGACGCTGGCGCCCTTCTCCACCGATACCGCCAGCAGTTCCGCCGCGCCGCGTTTGCGCACCGCCATATAGCTGACCGCGCCGAAGAAGCCGATCTCCACCTGGCCGTTGGACATCGCCTCGATCACCGCGCCGTAAGACTGGCCGACCTTCACGTCGAACACCAGTCCGGTGGTCTTCGATACCGCATTGAACAACGGCATGAAATCGCCCTTGGTGCCGCTCTCGGTGCCGCCGTCGGCGGGGATGAGCATGACGCGCAACGGCTGGTCGGCGCTGCCATCGTTGAGTTGCACGGCGTGGAGGGGGCCGGCGCTGACCAGCGCCAGGGCGAGGAGGAGCAGCAGGGAACGCATGGGGATTCCTTGGAGTACGAGGGGGAGCGGGGACATGATCAGAAAGCGAACTGGAGTTGGACGCGGTCGGCGCGGAAACGGCTGAGCGCATATTCCCCAGGGGTGCCATCGTCGACGATGCGATTGACGGTCTTCACCCGCAGGACCGGGCGGTTGCGCGGCATGGCCAGCAGGTGTGCGTCGTCACCCAGCGGCAACGCGGCGGTGACCAGGCTCTCCTGACGGGCGAGGACGATGCCATGGCGTTCCTGCAGCAGCGCGTGCAGCGAGCCGCCGTCGTAGGCGGCGAGCAATCCTGGGAAGCGCGTCGCCGGCAGGAAATGGGAGATCAGCACCAGCGGTATCGCATCGGCCAGGCGCACGGTCTCGATCCACACCACCGGGTCGCCTGGGCTGAGCATCAGGCGACGGGCCACGCCACCGTGCGCCGGGATCACTTGTTTGCGCACCAGCCGGCTGTCGGCGGCGTGGCCCAGGCACGCCACGGTCGAGGTGAAGCGGGTGGTGCTGGCGATCGGGTAGGCGATGGGGTCACGCAGTGCGAAGACGCCGCGTCCATGCCGGCGTTCGACCAGTCCGGCCTGGACCAGTTCGTCGACCGCCCGGCGCAGGGTGTGGCGGTTGACGCCGAAGCGTTCGGCCAATTCGTGCTCGGGTGGCAGGGCCTGACCATGTCGGCCGGTGGTCGCGAGTTCCTGTTCGAGGACCGTCGCGATGTGGCGATAACGGGCTTCCCCGGTGTGCGGATCGAGGGCGAACAGACTCATCTAGACGTCTCCATCTGATGCCGCTGATCCTGGTCCTCCATATTGATGACGGATGAATGCCCCGGGTGGATTCCATGTGGCCTGACCCTCTTCATCCTACTGAACCACCGCTCACCCGTCGGGATGGAGATGATATTCACCACAGAGCTCACCGAGCACACAGAGGGCCCCCAGGTCTTCTCTGTGCGCTCTGTGCGCTCCGTGGTGAATATCCCTCACCCTTCAGGACATATGGACCAACGACAGACGAGGTTGCCTATGAGCCATAAGTGGCAAAGCCGCCAACGGGCTCTGCGGTTTGACATGCCGACGTGGATTCTTTCTGACCAAGAAGACCAGTCCGATATGCCCGCGGTGCCAGAAATGAGGTCATCGCTGGGCGACGAGGTGCCGAGCGGTGCGGAAGCTCA
>JANPIY010000800.1:0-9549 GCA_031425255.1 Planctomycetota bacterium | reverse complement strand
GCGGTGATGGCGAACAGTCCAAGGAAGAATCCGAGCAGCGGCACCAGTCCGGCGACCAGGGCCAGGATGCCGAAGACCAGACTCGCGACGGCACCAGGGGCGTGTGGTTTCATGGCGCGGATGCTGGGTCGTGGTCGGGAGGTGGCAACCGCCGCACCGCGGATGCCCCACGCTCACGGCACCAGGATCAGCCGCGCGCCCACCAGCGGATGGTGTACCGCCTGATCGAGTCCCAGGCGGTTGGCCGCGCGCGCCAGCGGCACGCTGTCGTTCCACGAACCGCCGCGCACGGTGCCACTGACGCTGTCGACCCATTCCCAGAGATTGCCGTGCAGGTCGTAGAGTCCGACCGGATTGGCGCTGCGCCCCAGGTCGACCGCGCGTGGACCGACCACGCCATCGCCGGTCGCCGCCACGGTCTCGGCTACCACGGCGCGCAGGCTGGTCCCGATGTTCGCCGCGCGTGGATCGTCACCCCACCAGAACAGCGTGCCGCTGATGCCGCCGCGGCAGGCGACCTCCCACTGCTCGTGGCTCGGCAAGGCGAGGCGGTGTTCATGGCCGGCATTGAAGGCGCCGAGCGCGGTCAGCACCTCGTCGCGGCTGAGGCCGTACGCCGGGGCGCCGGCCGCGACCACGCCGCCGCCGGCGGCACGTAGTCCCGGTTCGAGCCAGCGCGCTTGGCCGCCCAGGGCAATCCACTGCGCCTGGGTCAGCTCGAACACCGCGATGAAGAGCACCGCCGGCGCTACCTCGCGGGGGCTCGGCTCATCGCTGTCGGCACCCAGAGCGGTGCCCGAGACGCCGATGATGCCGCCGATCTCGATGCGGCGAAACAACAGCTTGGTCTGCTTCCAGCGCGCGTCCGTGCGCAGATCGTCCTCGCTGATCTCGGCGTGCGATTCCAGTGCACCGGTCGTGAGATCCACCGCCACGAACGGCGCGGTGAAGGTGCCGAGCGCACCCGCGACGTCGCCGCTGGGATTGCCGCCGCAGGAGGTGAGCCCCAGGCAGAACAAAGGGATGGTCCAGGCCGCGCGCATCAGTTGCTCCCCGCCAGATCCAGTACCACCAGCGTCATCGGCTGGTAACCGATGTCCGTACCGCTGCTGCTGGTGACCTGCACGTGCAGACCGAACGTATGGATGCCATCCGCCGGCCGCGTCACCGCCGGCGCGGTCAAGGTCCACGACAACTGATCCAGCGACGCCACCGTGGCCAACGCTCCCGCTGGCGCATCGCCGACCACCGTCACCGTCACCATGATCGGCACTCCGCTCCCCACCGCCGGCACGATGGTGAAGGGATGGAAGATCAGCTCGCCACCACCGAGCTCGACCGGGGCATCGCTGACGATGTAGGGCCGCGCTGACGTCGGCGCCGCCAACGGGGTGATGGTGTAGCGCAGCGGCAGGGAATCCGCGCCCTGGTCATCCTGAGCGATGACGTCGATGTCCACCGGCGTGGTGTCGGGTGGGATCCAGTGCAAGGCCCCACTGGTGGCATCGAGCGCCACCCCGGTCACCGCCGCCGCCAGGCGATACGTCAGGCTCTGGCCTTCCGGCAGATCGGGATCGCTGGCCGCGACCCCGAGGATGGCGGTGGTGCCGACCACCGCCGACATGGTGATGAGCGTGTTGTCGAAACGCGGGCGGTCATTGACCGGTACCACGGTGATCGCGCGGCGCACATTCGTCGTGCCGGGATTGGGCGTGGCCTCGCTGAGGGTGAGGTCGATGAAACGTGCGACGGCCGGCGGGTCCTGGCCAGGGTGCTTCAGCGTCAGGTTGGCGATCAGGTGCGCCACCGCCGCCGGAGTCACCACCTCCTGCTCGCTGATCAGCACGTCGCCGGCCGGCAGCGCCTGATCGCCGATCACCTGATCCACGGTCGCCTCCAGGATGATGCGCAGCGCCCGCCCGGCGGCGCCGTGATCGGTGGCATCGATCACCCCGAGCAGGCGGTCCTGCGTGCCGCCGACAGTCGGCAATGGATCGCTGCCGGCGGTGTGGCGGATGTAGATGCTCGAACCGACCACGCAGACATAACCGGTCCGGGTCGCATCCGGGATCTGCCCGGTGGCATCACGCACGCCCAGGACATCGCCGCTGGTGGCGGCCGCGGCGCCCGCGCCATCGACCAGCCGCACCACCAGTTCCGCGCGGCGGTAGTGACGCGCATCGGCCTCCACCACACTGACTGTGAGGGTCGCCGGCGCGGCCGGATCCATGGCCTGCGCCGAGCCCTGCTCGGTGCAGGTCAAGGCCCCACCCGGCAGCGTGATGGTGCCGCCGACCTGGGCACCGGTGATGGCGATGCTCACCGCGCTCAGCGGCGTGGCGGCATCATCGCTATCGCGCACCAGCACGGTGAACCCGTCGCTGGCCGAGGGATCGCCCTGGTGGTCGTAACGTAGGCGCCCGGCATCGATGTCGGCCTGGGTGAAGGTGGTGAGGCCGCCACCGAGGACCACGCTGCCGCCGAGGTCGCCGTTGCCATCGATGGTCGCCAGCAACAGCGTGCCGTACTGCGGCAACGAGCCGAGTTCGTAGACCAGCTCATGCGCGGCGTCCTCGCCATCGGTGGCGAGCAGGGCGGTGGGGCCGATGGCGACGCGCGCCGTACGCGGCACCGTCAGCGTTCCACCGATGGTCAGCGCGGGCACCGCATTGCCTGGGCCGACCACCACGCTGCGGCTGGCACTGCTGGTTCCGCTCTGATCGCTGACGCTGATCTGGATGGTACGGCTGCCGGCGGTCGCGCCGCTGCCCGCCAGATCATGGTAGGCCAGGTGCCGGATGAGGGTCTGCACCAAGCCGGCATCGCTCCCTGGAGTGATGGTGATGATCAGCGGGGTCGCCCCGCTGCCCCCGCTGTACGGACCGATGGCGACCCCGCCGACGGACACCACACCCGCCGCCACCGTGACGCCGCCGCTGGCACGGATCTGCAGCAGGTCCTCGCCGTCGACGCGGTTGGCGGTGAAGGCCATGGTGATCGCCAGGGGCGAGCCGGCGGAAAAATCCGCGCCGCTGAGCACCGCTCCTGGGCTGAGCACCAGTGCGCCGCCGCCGGCGGTGTAAGACAGCGCGGTCGACTCCAGCGTCAGGGTCGCGGCCTGTATCGCGGGCGACGCAATGGTCAGCAGGATGGCGATCAGGACGGCCGTGCGGATTGCGGAGTGCGGAGTGCGGAGGGTACGGCACTGCTGTGAAGCTGACGAAGAAGAATCGGCCGCAGAGACGCGGAGACGCAGAGGAAAGGCAAAGCCGGTTCTTTTTCGTCTCTGCGCCTCTGCGTCTCGGCGGCCACACATCTCCACTTCACAGCAGTGGAGGCCACTGGGCACGGGTCTCCTAGTCATCACCGTCATTCCTGAGCGCGAGGCTGTCCAACCCCACACCCCGCACGCCGCACGCTGCATATCGTCTTTCATGGAATGAGCACCAGCCGCACCCCGACCAGCGGATGCGCCACCACCGGATCGAGCGGCACGCGATTGCTGCAACGCGCCAGCGGCACGGTGTCGTTCCACGAGCCGCCACAGATCAGCCCGTCGCCGACGCCATCGGATTCCGCCAGCCATTCCCACAGGTTGCCGTGCAGATCGAAGTAGCCGAAGGCGTTCGCCAGACGCGAGCCATCGGCCTGGCGCGGTCCGGTCTGCCCGGCCTGGGTCTCGAACACCGCGGCGAACGGTCGCACGGTGTCCGCGCCCAGGTCATCGCCCCAGGCGAACCAGTCGACGCCATTACCAGCACGGCAGGCGAGCTCCCATACCGTGCCGCTGGGCAGGGCGAGGCGGAAGGCGCGGCTGTCGGAATAGGTCGTGCAGAGCTCCGTCGCCGCCAGCCGCGACATGCCGAAGGCCGGCGCACCGGCAGCGATGACATCGCCACCCGCCGCGCGCAGTTCAGGATCGAGCCAGGTCGCCGCGCCACCGAGCGCGCTCCACTGCGCCTGGGTGGTCTCGAACACCGCGAGGAACACCGCGCCACTGCTGACGCCGGTGACCGCGGCGTCGCCGAGGTCGGTGCCGAGATCCGCGCCCGTCGCGCCCACCGTACCGCTGCTGGTCGGCAGCCGGCGGAAGACCAGCTTGCTGGTGCGCCACTGCGCATCGTTGGTCAGATCGGGAATGCTCGCGCGGCTCTCGAGCGTGCCGGTGGCCAGATCGAGCACCACGTACGGCGCATGGGCGAAACCCACCGCCTCGCCCACGCCCCCGCTGGGCGTACCGCTGCAGGCGGTGAACGCCGTCACCAGGATCAATGACACCAGGAAGGGGAGCGTGCGGCGCATCAGTTGGGTGCTCCCGCGGCGCGCACCTTGAAGGTCACCGGCTGGTAACCGACGCGCACGCCCATGGCGCCCGCGTAGGTGATCTCCACCCGCAGGCCGAAGGTGTACACGCCGTCACCTGGGCGGGTCAGGTTGGCGACCTCCAGCAGCGGATGCAGTTGATCGGGCCCGGCCACCAGCTGCGCACGCACCGCTACGCCAGCGACCTCACCGAACGGCACATCGCCCACCAGGGTCACCACCACGCTGGCGGCCGGCGGCGAGCCCAGACCGGGATCCGGACGGATGACCAGCGGATAGGTGAGCGCCTCGCCAGCGAAGCTCTCGAACGGTGGATCGCTCACCACCAGCGGACCCTGAGCGGTGGGCCCGGCGAGCACATTGACCGCAACCGCGGCCGCGGTCGGCAGACCCTGATCGTCACTCGCCTGCACGGCCAAGGTCACCACCCCGGCGAAGGTCGGCAGTGGCGTGAACTCCAACGCCCCCGAGGTGGCATTGATGGTGGCGACGCCCGCGCTCGGCGGGGTGATGCTCGGCAAGGCGTAGACCAACGCCGCGCCACTCGGCAGGTCGGGATCGCCGGCCAGCACGCGGATGCGCAGCGGCACGCCGGCCACCGCGTCGATGACCTGCACCGGCGCTGGTGCCGGTGCAGGAATGGTGAAGACCGGCGGATCATTCACCGGCCGCAGCACCAAGGCCAAGTCAGCGACGCCCAGCGCGGTGCTCGGCGCAGCCTCGGCCAGGGTGATGCGCAAGCGGCGCGTGCGGGCCGCCGGTGGATCATCGGAGGTGTTGGCGAACTGCAGATTGTCGATCAGCCGTCCCACCGCCTGCGCCGAGACCCGCGGATCGCCCAAGCGACCGCTGCCGGAACGCAGGTTGAGACGCAGCGCGCGGCCCTGGCCGTCAAGCGTCGCATCGACGGTGGCGATCAGCTCATCGAGGGGCAACGGCTGGCCAGTACGCCAGGCGGGTGGATAGCTGGTCGGCGGCGACAACGAGGGGAAGGGCAGGCCCAAAGGATCGGGCTGCCCGTGCGCCACGTTCTCCCAGTAGTGATCGAAAGGATACTGGCGGTGCGCCACCGCCGGAACGCCCGCATCGTCGACCAGCGCGATGAAGCCCGTGAGGTCGATCTCCGGCACATCCACCGGCGCCTGCGCCAGGCCGGCGAGCGCCTGCGAACGCAGCGACAGGCGATCACCCGCATCCGCATCGGCCGCTCCGTTGGCACCGATGACTTCGATGGTCAGCGTCCCGTTGGCGAAATCGAAGGTGTCGGCATCCGACACCAGGGTCCCGACCAGATAGGGCGCCGCCGGCACCAGCACCGTCGCAGCCGCACCCTCCTGATAGCTCACGGTGGTCAGCGGCACGAACAGCACGGGATTGGACGCCGCTCCAGGGACGGTGAAGGCGAAGGTCGCCAGCGGCAGTTGATTGGTACCATCGTCGACGATGAAGGTGAAGGCGTCCCCGGGCTGGCTGCTGCCGAGGTGGCGATAGCTCACCGCGCCGGCAGCGATGTCGGCCTGGGTGAAGCTCGTGAGGCCACCCGGCGCCAACACCACCGGCGCGGCGCCAGCGCCGAGCCGCAGTTCGCCTTCGCTGGGAAAACCCACCACGGTGAAGTGGATCGCGCCGGCGCCGCTCTCCTCGTCGATGACCTGTAGATTGGCGGTGGTGATGGTGGTGGTCGTCGAGCGCGTCACCGACAGCCCGGTGTTGGCGACCACCGTCGGGAGGGCATTGCCGACGACCACGTCGAGATCGCGCGTCACCGGGACCGCCGCCAGCGCGCCGCCAGGTGCGGCCGTGCTGCCATCATCGAAATCCAGCCGCACGGTACGGATGCCGGTGGTCGGGCTGACGCCACCGATGTTGTGATAGCAGAGGTTGTCAAGCAGCGCCTCCACCGCCATCCAGCCGGCCGCCGTGCCAGTGAGCTGCACCACCAGCGGAGCGCCGGCGAAACCGCCCGCGACGGTGGCGACCGGCGTGGCGTTGTAGGACACCGTGGTGCCGCTGACACTGATCGCGCCGGCGCTACGCACCTGGAGCAGGTCCTCGCTGAGGACAGCGCCGCTGACGAACGAGACGGTGAGCGTGGCTCCAGCGAAGAAGGGCGCGAAGCCCGCACTGTTGACGTCACGCACCGCGATCCCAGGCGAGCCGAACGGACTGGCTCCGCTGCCACCGGCATACGTCAGGGTCCCGCTGCCGATGGCCAGCACCGGCTGATCGTTGCCCACCGTCATCGCCGGCCCTGACACCGGAGCCAGCACTCCGGCGGCATCGCTGACGGTCAGCACCGCCCCGGCTTCGGCATGATCGAGGATGACGTCGCCGATGACCGTGCTGCTGGCGCCCGCGGCGATGAAGGTGTTGCTGGCACCCGCCCGCACGCTGCCCGGCGTCGGCGTCGAAGCGAGGCCGAGGTCGATCCGGCTCGTCGCCGGCACCACGTTGCCGCCGAGGTCCTGCGTCACCACGGCGATGGTGGTGGCGTCCCCGGCGGTAGGCGTGGTGGAGCCGAGCGCCGTGATCTTCAGCTTGGCCGGGACGCCGGCGTTCACCGTCATCAGCAACGGCGCACCCGCGACCAGCCCGCCACCGCTCGCGGTGATCGACGCGACCTCGACCAGCATCGGCCGCAGCAGACCCTGATCCGCATCCTCCGCGGCACTCGCGATGCCAGCGACGAAACTGAGCGTGGTGTTGGCGCCACCCGCGACCGCCTGCGGCACACCCGCCGCATCGCTGAGGGTGGCGACCTCGCCCCCCTGGCCATCGCTCACGCCCTGCAGATCGACGCTCAGCGACTGGGTGGGAAAGGTGGTGACGATGTTGCCGAAGGCGTCTTCCACATGGACGGTCAAGGCCGTGCCGACCCCCGCGGTCGCGCTCGCGGCACCCAGCACGCGCAACGACTGCGCCGCCGCCGGCGCGACGGCGAACGGCGCGCTGGCGAGCACGATCGGCACCCCATTCAACGTGGTGGCGAATTGCAGGACCTTGGCACCGGCGGCGTGGTCGAGGCGCAGATCGACGAACTGCACCACGCCGGTGGCGACGTCGGGCGCCAGGGTGCCGAGATCACGGCCGAGCGTCCCCAACAACGTGCCCCCGCCGCTCAACAGGCTCGCCTGCACCACCACCGACGCGCCCAGGCCGAGCAGCGACGGATTGCCAAAGGCGTCCTCGGTCCGCAGGTGCGGCTGCTGCGCGAAGCTGCTGCCCGCAGTGGCGACGCCGGGCTGCTGGGTGAAGGCCAGGCGGCTGGCGACGTCTTCGTTTACCGACAGTGCCAGGGCGTCGGCGCCCACCCCCACCGGCCCGCCGCTGGCGAGATCGCTGACCACCAGCAGCACGGATTGGGCGCGGTAAAGCCGCAGAGAACCATTCGCCCCACCGCCGGTCGCCGCCTGGCCGGCAACGAAGGTGAGGGTGGTGCTCGTCCCCAACGCGATGGCAGTACCGGCCGCATCCGTGATGGTCGGCTGATCGCCCAGCGGACCGGAGCTGGGACCGCTGAACAGCAGCGCCCGGCTGCCCACATACGCGCTGTCCTGGTTACCGAAGGGATCGCGGGCGGTGATCGTCAGGCCCTGCGCTGCCCCGGCGACCTGGGTGCCGACGCCGGTGATGACCAGGCGGGTCGCTGCAGCTGCCGATACCACCACGTTCCCGACGAACGCACTGACCAGACCCGGTGCCGCGAATTCCAGGGTGAGGGCACCGGTGCCGGTACAGGCGAGGGTGGTGAAGGCCGCCACGCCAGCACTCGCCGTCGCCGTGTTGGTCCCTTGCACGCCACCACCGCCACTACTGACCGACGCCGTCACCACCGTCGTGCCGTCCGTCAGTCGCAGGTTGCCGAAAGCGTCCTCGATGCGCACCACCGGTTGCTGCGCGAAGGCCACCCCCGCCGTCGCCGTCACTGACGGCGGCGTCACGATGGTGACCCGCGCGGCTGTTGCCGCCGTCACTACCAGGTTACCCGACACCGTACCGGTCAAGCCGGGAGCGGCGAAACCCAGGGTGATGGTCGCCGCCACCTCGCGGTTGAGCGTCGCGAAGCTCACCACGCCGGCGCTCGCCATCGCGGTGACCGGCGAGCCTTGGAGCGTGCCACCGCCCGTTGCGATCGACGCCGTCACCTCTGTCGTGTTGTCGGTCAGGAGCCGGTTGCCGAATATATCCTCGACCTGCAGCACCGGCTGCTGGATGAACGCTACGCCCGCCGTCGCCGTACCTGACGGTGAGGCCAGCAGGGTGATGCGCGCCGCCGCCGCGGCCGACACCACCACGTCGCCCGACACCGCGCTGACCAGGCCCGACGCGGCGAAACCCAGGGTGATGGTTCCGGCCACCTCGCGGTTCAGCGTCGCGAAGGTGGCGATGCCGCCACTCGCCGTGGCCGTGAGCGAGCTGCCCTGCAGCGTACCGCCACCGCTCGCGATCGACGCCGTCACCACCGTGGTGCCATCGCTCAGGCGGAGGTTGCCGAAAGCGTCCTCGATGCGCAGCACCGGCTGCTGCGCGAACACCACCCCCGCCGTCGCCGTCGCCGAGGGCGCCATCGAGATGGTGACCCGCGCCGCAGCGGCCGCCGTCACCACCACGTTGCCCGATACCGCACCGATGAGGCCGGGAGCAGCGAAACCGATGGTGATGGTCGCGGCCACCTCGCGGTTGAGGGTCGCGAAGGTGGCGATACCGCCACTCGCCGTCGCGGTGACCGGCGAACCCTGCAGGGTACCGCCGCCGGTACTTATCGATGCCGTCACCACCGTCGCGTTGTCGACCAGCACCAGGTTTCCGAAGCTGTCCTCGACGTGCAGAGTCGGCTGTTGCGCGAAGGCCACGCCCGCCGCCGCCGTCGCTGACGGCGGCGTCTGCAGCGAGATGCGCACCGACGCGGCTGCCGACACCACCACGTTGCCCGACAGCGTGCTGGCCAGACCCGTCGTGGAGAAGCCCAGAGTGATGGTCCCGGCCACCTCGCGGTTCAGCGTGGCGAAGGTAGCCACACCGGCGATGGCGGTCGCCGTGACCGGCGTGCCCTGCAGCGTACCGCCACCACTGGCGATCGAAGCCGTCACCAGCGTCGTGCTGTCGGCCTGCACCAGGTTGCCGAAGGTGTCCTCGATGCGCACCACCGGCTGTTGCGCGAATGCCACGCCCGCGGTCGCCGTCGCCGAGGGCCCGGTCTGCAGCGTCAATTTCACCGCCGCCGCC
>JANPIY010000799.1:0-6194 GCA_031425255.1 Planctomycetota bacterium | reverse complement strand
TTTGCCCGAACCGGTCGGGCCGGTGACCAGCAGCATGCCGTAGGGCGCGCCGATCCCGCGTTTGACGATCTCCAGCACCTCGGGTTCGAAGCACAGGCTGTCCAACGATCCCGCCAAGTTCGACTTGTTGAGGATACGCATACAGATCTTCTCGCCGTGCACCGTCGGCAGCGAGCTGACGCGGATGTCGATCGCCGAGCCGCCCATCTTGACCTGGATGCGGCCGTCCTGCGGCTTGCCGCGTTCGGCGATGTTCATGGTGTCGGTCATGATCTTGATGCGCGAGACCATGGCGTTCTGCAGCTTCTTGGGCGGGCTGAACTGCTCGGACAATACGCCGTCGATGCGGAAGCGCACACGCACACGCTTCTCGAACGGTTCGATGTGGATGTCCGAGGCGCCCTTCTGGATCGCGCTGGCCATCACGGTGCGCACGATCTTCACCGCCGGGCTTTCGTCTCCTTCACCGACGTTGATGTCCTCGTCGGCTTCCTCCTCGTCGCGTTTGGCGTCGGTGACCGCCAGGTCGTCGCCCTCGTCGCCGAGCGAATTCATCATCGCCGAGACCGCGCGCTCCTGCGCGTGGTAGGACAGTTCGCGCGCCTTGTTGATCGCGCGCTCGGTGGAGACCACCGGCAGGATCTGCTTCTTCACCGTCAGCTTGAGGTTGTCGAGCATCACCACGTCGTAGGGGTTGGCGACCGCCAACGACAGGTAGTCGCCGATCAGCGCCAAGGGCAGGACGCCATAGAATTTCGACTGCTCCTCGGTGACGATCTCCTCGCCACGGTTGGCTTCACGGATGAGATCCATGTCGATCTTCATCTTGTCGAGATCGATGGGCGGGGTGCCGGAATCCTCGCAGACCATGCCGAGCAGGGTCATCTCGTCGACGATGCCCTCGCTGACCAGTTGCGACGCCAGCAGCAGGCTCTCCTTGGCGCACTTGTCGTACAGGGCCTGCAGCGCGGTCTCCTCGACCAGCCCGTGTTTGCGCATCACCGCGACCAGCTTGCGGTTGTAGCCCATGACATTGGCCATGGCTCAGATCCCCCTGCGTGGATGGGTCGGGAAAACCGGAGGTCCGGACACCCGTGGGTCGACAATGCCTTCGCTACCATTCTTCATCGTCACATCCCGTTGTTGTGCAGCACGAGGTTGATCTCGCTCATCTTGGTCAGGAACAGCTGGACCGTGCAGCCGGTCTGGCCTTCGATCTCGCGCAGGAGCTCCTCGGTGAGCGAGCCGGCGATGGCGATCACCAGCGCCGAACCGATGGAATCCAGCGGCACGAACTGGTAGCGGCGCATCATGCTCGGCTCGAAGATCTCGAGCAGGTCCTTCGATATCTGGTACTGCGACGGCAGGATGTAGGGGATGCCGAACTGGTTCACCAGCACCGCGACGATCTTCTCCTCGGTGATCAGCTTGTTCTGCACCAGCGTCTCACCGAACAGCAGGCCGGTCTGATGCTGCATGCGCAGCGCATCCTGCACCTGTTCATTGGTGAGCAGGCCCTGTTCGACCAGCAGCTCGCCGAGGCGCTTCTTCACCACCCGGTTCAGGGAGACCATGTCAGACTCCGTCGCGCTGGGCGGTACGCTTGAGATCTTCCTGGTCGGGACTGCGCGAGCAGGCGTCGTCCCAGGTGATCTGGTTGTGTTTGTAGAGCTCGTACAGGCTCTGATTCATCGTCCGCATGCCGAGTTTCGCGCCGGTCTGGATGTGCGACATGATCTGATGGCACTTGTCGTCGCGGATCAGCGCGCGGATGGCGGAGTTGGGCACCATGATCTCGCAGGCCATGGCGCGACCGCGGCTGTTCATCTTCGGCAGCAGCTGCTGACAGAAGACCCCTTCGAGCACGAAGGCCAGCTGGGTACGGATCTGATTCTGCTGGTAGGCCGGGAACACGTCGACGATGCGGTTGATGGTCTCGACCGCGGATGAGGTGTGCAGGGTGGCGAAGGTGAGGTGGCCGGTCTCGGCCAGGGTCAATCCGGCCTCGATGGTCTCCTTGTCACGCATTTCGCCGATCAGCACGATATCCGGATCCTGACGCAGCACGCGCCGCAGGGCGGAGTTGAAGCCCTGGGTGTCGGTACCGACCTCGCGCTGGTTGACCAGGCAGCGTTTGTTGCGGTGCACGAACTCGATCGGGTCTTCGATGGTGATGATGTGGTCCTGCATGGTGGCGTTGATGTAGTCGATCATCGCCGCCAGCGTGGTGGACTTGCCGGAACCGGTGGCGCCGGTGACCAGCACCAGGCCCTTGGGCAGTTCGCAGAGCTTGATGCAGACGTCCTTGGGCACGCCGAGCTGGTCGAAATTGAAGATCTCGTAGGGGATCGTCCGCATCACGCCGCCCACCGCCCCGCGTTGCAGGAAGACGTTGACGCGGAAACGCCCGACTCCGGCCAGACCGAAGCTCATGTCGAGCTCCCAGTCCTGTTCGAAACGCGCGATCTGCTGGCTGTCGAGCACGGAATAGAGCAGCTTCTTGGTATGCTCGGGCGGCAACGATTCCTGCCCCGGCATCTCCGCCAAGGCACCGTCGATGCGTATGCGCGGAGGGGAATTGGCTGAGATGTGCAGATCGGACCCGCCACGCTCGACCATGGTGCGCAGCAGCTCTTCCATCGTGATCATGAGGCCATTCCCGGGGGTTCTCGCGCCGTACTCTGGCGATCCAGGCCTGTGGGTGCAAGCACCGGGGAACGGTGCAGATGTGCGGAGTGGACGACGTGGTGAGTCCCGATCCGCGGGAGCAGCCACTGGAAAATCGGCGAATGACCACCGGCCACCGGCTACCGGCCACCGGCCACCGGCTGCAAGCTACAGGCCGCAGGCCACAGGCCCCCAGTCAGGGCGCGGTGACCAGCTGATACACCGGCACCACCCAAGCCTTGGCTCTGGCCGCCGCCGCTAGGATACGCGTCCGCACCACCACGTCCTGGTCGCGTGGGATCGATGCATCGACCTGGATCCCCACCGCCCGCACTGCCGGAGTGGTGTTGGCGCCATAGACGCGGGCCAGCTCCGCGTCCAGGGCGGTCTCCTCCAGCACGACGCCGTCCTTCCGCAAGCCACCGCTGGCGTCCATGGTCAGCGTCAACGGCAGCGTGAGCTTGCTGAACACCAGCCGCACCTTGGTTCCCGTCGGCGGGCAGATGGCACTGTAGGCCTCGAAATGTTTGTCGAAGCCGGCGCCTGGCGACGGGCTGGCCAGCAACGCATCCGGTTCGTCGACGATGCCGACCACCGACTTGGTGTTGTCGAGCATGAAGCGTTCCTGACGGATCGGTCGGCCATCGGGAGCGGTCTCATCAACCACCAGGAAGCGGCTACCGGTGTAGGTGAAGGGCAGTGCGGGATAGCCCTGGTCGGTGTTCCGGTCGCGGATCAGTGAGCTCGCATCGAGTGCAAACCACGTTCCCGGCGCATCGAGCGACTCCCATTCGATCATCACCCGCAGGGGCGTGCCGCGCCCAGGGTGGCCGGTGGCTTCCGGTGCGGTCACCCCATCCGCCAGGCCGAGCGCCGCGATGAAGGCAGCCTTCACCAACTGGCCATTGGCGGCGTCCAGTCGCACCAGGCTCTCATGCGTCTTGCCGGTCGCCAAGCAGGCCAGCACCTCGAGGCCGTCGACCGGCCCCTGATCGATGATGATGGTGCCGGTGAGCGCGACGCGTTCGCCGATGGCGACCAGCACCCCTGGGGCGAACTCCTTCAGCGCGGTGGGCGCAGCGATGGGCTGGGCCTTGGCCTTGGGCAGAGCCGGCAGCGCCAGCAGCGGATCCGGGGCCTCACCCGCCGCGAGGTCGAACAACCCCAGCGTGAGGATCAGCAAGGTGGTCGGCAGGAGGCGGCAGTGGTTGGTCATGGGCAGCTCGTGGCCGGACCTTAGCGCACGCCATGCCTCCCACCATCGCCCAGGTCGGGTCGCCCTGGGGGGATGATCGACATGGTCGGCCACCAGTGCTCAGGATCTGCGCTTGGTCGGCGCGGCCTTCTTCTTAGCGATTTTTTTGACCGTCGACTTGCGCCTGACGATGCGCCTGGTCTTGCCGGATGTCGATGCGGGCATGCGCCGGGCGCTGCCCGCGGCCTCCCACGCCGCCAACACCGCGTCGGCCAGTTCCGCGCAGCCGCGGCTCCCGGACAGTTCGCGCACGACGTCGACACAGGGCAGGCCGGTGGCTTTGCGCGCTGCACTGAGCTCCGCCTGCGCCGTCTCGAGGTCGAGACCCAGGGTGTTAAGCGCCACCGCCACCACCTTGCCGGGATAGAGCGGCGCGAGCATCTCCTCATACAGGCGGAGGTAGACCGGCAGCGGCGGGATCGGCACATCGGTGTGGCGATGGACCGTGCGCGTCGGCGCGTGGCACATCACCATCGCGTCGGGACAGCTGCCATGCAGCAGTGACAAGGCCACGCCCGAATAGGGCGGCGACAACAAGGCGTCCTGGCCCTCGATGATCAGGAGGTCGCCATAGCGCGCTTCATTGGTCACCACCCGTTCGACTGCGCCGGAGGCGAAGTTGCTGATCACCCGATCGATGCACAGGCCATGGCCGGTGACCAGCTTGCCGTCCTGACCGGTGGCGACGAAACGGGCCTTGATGCCGCGCGCCACCAAGTGCCGCGTGAGTTCGAGCGCGGTGGTGGTCTTGCCGATGTTGGCGTCGGTACCGACCACCAGCACCCGGTAGGCGGAGGTGTGGCGGGCCAAGGCCTTGCCGATGGGGAACTCCTCGATTGGCAGCTTGCGCAGGTTGACCAGCTCCACCGCATAACGCGCCGCCAACGCCACCATGTTGGGATCGCCGCTGATGCTCTCGTGCAGACCGCTGATGATGCCGATGCGCTGGCGGATCGCGTCGTAGACCTGGATCTTCAGCTCGTCCGGCAGATGGCCCCCTGGGGCGACGATGCCGATCACCAGCCAATCGATGCCGAGGGCCACCGCCTCCTGCACCGTGGCGACGATGGGGATGCCGGCTCCCACGCCGGTCAGCGCCTTCAGGTCCTCGCCCGCATGTTTGCCGTCGATCACGCACACCACGTCATCGGGGCGGAAGCGCAGCATGCTCATGGCGGTCTTGTTGCGGTAGATGTCCAGGCCGCCCTGGGTGAGCAGGGCGAGGCGGCGATAGAGCAACGGGGAGGAGGTCATGGCCGCGACTATGACGTGCCCTGACGGTCCGCCTAGATGCTGTGGGGTGGGGAGGTGATCCGGCCGTTCCACCGCCTCGCCCGCTGCCGCTGCTGGCAATATCCACATCAGTCCGAGACTCCCGCGCCATGCGCCGTCTGCTGGTCTTTTTCGCCCGGGTGGGCGATCTGGTGATGTTCACTCCGGTGATCCGTCAGCTCGCACGCGATGGCGAACTCGACCTGCTGGTCCGGCCGTGGGGCCGACCCCTGCTGGACGGCCAGCCCGGGATCGCCGCAATCCATACCCTGGGCAACCCCAACCGCAGCGGCCTGTGGTCGCGGCTGCTCGACGGCAATGAACGGGGCCGGCTCGAACCCATCCTCGCCGCGCGCCGCTACGACGAGATCATCACCTTCAAAGGCGAGACCGGGGCCGTGCAGCAGTGGATCCGCCGCTGGGGCGGTGAAGCCACTCGCCGCTTCGTCTCGCGCGCAGGGATCGGAGCCCCGCGCCATCAGGTCGACGCCAACCGTAACGCCTTGGAATTCGGCGGTTTCTCCACCGCCGACTACGATCCAGCGCCACGCCTGATGGTATCCGAACAGCGCCTGGCGGCGGCCCGCACCCGGGTCGGCGCGCTCGGACGGCGGGTGATCGCGCTGCAGGCCGGCTCCTCGCTGACCCACCGCTGGTTGCGCAAACAACCGAATCTCAAAGGCCTGACCCCCGCGCAATGGAGCACGTTCATCGCCCGGCTCCTCAGCGAGGACCACATCGACGCCGTGGTGCTGCACGGCTCCGCACCGGAGGGCCGCGAAGCGCGGGCGATCCGTGCTGCCACGCCACCGAATTGGCGCGAGCGGGTGCACGACTGGACCGGTCAGGTTCCGCTCGGCGAACTGCCGGCGGTCCTCGCCGCCTCCCATGCCACGGTCTCGGTGGACACCGGTCCAGCGCACATCGCCGCCGCGGTCGCCTGTCCGCTCTTGGTGCTGTTCGGACCGACCGATCCGGCGGTCTTCGCTCCCCGTGGCGC
>JANPIY010000798.1:0-2837 GCA_031425255.1 Planctomycetota bacterium | reverse complement strand
GAATTCCAGGACACGGCCCTGGAGGACGTCATCAACTTCCTGCGTCAGGTGACCGGAACCACCATCGTGGTGGCACCCGATGTCGCCGCCGCTGGCGGTGGTACGGTCAGCCTCAAGGTCAAGGACATGCGTTTCGGCGATGCGCTGAAGTGGATCCTTGAGCTCACCAACTTGAAGATGGCCCTGCAGAATCAGGCCATCTTCATCAGCTCCACCCCTATTGTCGGCGCGATCGCTTTGCGCATGTACGATGTCACCGACCTCGTTTCCCCCGTGCGTGATTTCCCGGGCCGCGAAATGGCCTTCAATGCGGGCGCGGGTGGCGGTGGCGGTGGCGGTGGTTTCTCGCTCTTCAAGATGGACGCAGCCAAGGACGCTCCAGCGGTCGATCCGCAGGAACTCCTCGACTTCATCAAGAACAACGTCGCCAAGACCACCTGGGAAACCGATGGCGTTGGTATCGACATGCGCGGCGGTTCGACCCTGTTCGTCAGCCAAGCACCGGAAGTGCACAATCTGATCGAGCAATTGTTGGCCAACATGCGCAACCAGCAGTCGCTGCAGGTGCATATCAGCGTGCAGATCCTCGATGTGAAGAAGGGCTTCTTCGAAGAGATCGGCTTCCAGTACACCGATCAGACACTCGGTGAACCCGATAATTCGCTCGCGAGCAGTTCGCAGTCCCCCAACCTGATCAACGGCTTGCCGGACTCGGATCCAGCGGTCGCTGACGGTTACCAGCGCCTGAACAACACGCTGGCCTACAACGGCGCTCTGACCCATCGTATGCCGGTGAACACCTCGGCATCTACCAGCCAGAACAACGTGGCGGGTGGCCGTGGCCTGCTGGTCGACGGCTCTTATCACCTCGACAATTTTCTAGGCACTGACCAGCTCAACGTCCTGTTCTCCGCCTTCGAACAGGAAACAGACGCCCAGATCCTGGAACATCCGTCCATCACCTGTTTCAACGGTCAGCGTGCCCATACCGCCTTCATCAATCAATACGCCTACATCGCCGACTACGATATCGTCAACTACACCTTCGATCCCAAGATCGAGGTGCTGAGCTACGGCAATATCCTGGACGTGCGTCCCGTGGTCAGTTCGGACCGCAAGTACATCACCATGGAGATCCGGCCGACCTCGGTACTGCCGGTGCAGTTCCTGGTGGAAAACATCACCGCGCCACGCATCGGCGCCGCCGGAAACGTGCTGATCATCTACGGCTTCTTCAACTATCCCATCGAACTGCCGAACGTCGAAGTGCGGGAACTGCGATCGACGGTGATGATGCCTGATAAGGGCACGCTGATGGTGGGTGGATTCAGCCATGCGCTGCGTCAACGCACCCACTCCGGAATACCTTTCCTCAGCCACATTCCGTTCCTCGGCCGTCTCTTCAGCCAGAACGGCGTCTACGACGAGAACCGCAAGATTTTCTTCCTGGTGAATGCGGAGATCATGGATCTGGGTGAGAAAGAGAAGCTGCAGTGATCCGACTGGGACGGTGCCACCTGAGCCGGAGTCATGCTCCGGGTCTGGCCATGGCCGGCTTGATGCCGGCCATGATGGGCATCGTCCTGTTGTGTGCGCCAGCGGTGGGTGTCGAAACGGTCATCCCCGGTGCGGCTTCCAAGGCGGTGACGGTTGATGCATTAGTGAGTCAGGCCCAGGCCGTCCGCCAATCGGGTGACCTGGTCGGAGCACGCGAACTTCTGACCACCGCGCTGCGGCACGATCCCGGTCACGCGGAAGCGCGATCCGCTCTGGTGCTGGTTGCCAGCCAGATGGCGGGGCGTGCGCCTGAGCTCGCCGGTGATCTGCCCGAAGGTGATCTGCACCTCCAGGCGACCTTGGCAGAAGTTCGCATGCAGGTAGCCCGGGCAGAACTCCTGGCTGCCAGCAATCGTTTCGAGGATGCCATCGTCTTATTGGCGCAATCACGTGTCGCGCTTCAGCCCCATATCCAGCAGCAAGCGGTGCGAGACGAGGCGCAGCACATCGATGGCTTGTTGGCCGCTTATCGTGAGCGTCATCTGGTCAGCCACGATCAGGATGCCCGGAGTGGGCGTCTCGCGGCACGGACGGCCGCCGAGGACCGTCGCCGCCTGTCGTTGCAAGGCACCGCCGCGGTCCTGGCCGAACGGATTGCCCGAGTCGAAAAGCTTGAGCAGAAAGGCTTCATCGAATCGGCTCTGGCGGCCTGTCGCCTGCTGGTCGACGAATATCCCGAGAACCAGCGGGTGGAAAAACTCTACGCCCATCTAGTGAAACGGTCACACCTCCAACGCGCTCTGTCCATCAGCGAGCAGCGCGATGAGCTTCTTCAAGAGACCATGGAGCGCATGGAACGATCGCTCATCCCGACGGGATTCGATGGCTGGCCGAGTTTTCCAGATGATTTCGCCCAGCGGCACACCCTGCGGGGTGATCTCGACGCACCGGTCAAGCTCGACTCCGTAGAGGAGGCGCTCAACGAGAAGTTGGCTACCCGCCTGAGCTACAACCTGGTCGAACAGAATGCGATCGAGGTTCTGAATGCCCTGGCCAAACAGGCAGGCGTCAACCTCGTCATTGATCCATCGGTTGCTGCAGCCGGAGATGCGGTCGTGACGCTCAAGGCGAACGACATCACCTTCCGCCATACTCTCTCATGGATCTGCCGTCTGGCGAACACCCGTTGGTATGTCGACCGTGGCGCCGTGTACATCGGTGGAGAACAAGAGTCCAAGCCGCTCTTGGCGATCTACGACGTGAGTGAGTTGCTCTTCGTTCCCAAAGACCAGGTCGGTAAACAACTGGCCTTTGCCGGTGCCGCCGCGGGCGCGGGTGGC
>JANPIY010000797.1:0-21516 GCA_031425255.1 Planctomycetota bacterium | reverse complement strand
GTGCGAGGTGCGAGGTGCGAGATGCGCTCGCTGGTGCGAGGTTTCCTGGGCGCACGGCAGTCCTGGTCACAGAAAGGCAACCAGCGGCGGCTGCCGTGAACTCCGCACCTCGCACCTCGCACCCGCGCGCGAAGCGCGCGTTCAGCCGGCCTGTTTGCCCAGATCTTCGATCAATTTGATCAGCGGCATGAACAACGCGATGACGATGAAGCCGACCGCGCCGCCCATGAAGACGATCAGCAGCGGTTCATGCAGCGACATCATCGCCGCCACCGCGGAGTCGACCTCTTCGTCATAGTTGTCGGCGATCTTCATCAGCATCTTGTCGAGCTCGCCGGTCTCTTCACCGACCTTGATCATGTTCACCACGATGTCATCGAACACGCCCGAACGGCGCAGCGGTTCGTTGATGGTCTCGCCCTCCTTCACCGAATCGCGCACCGCCTGGATGGCGTTGCGCACGACCACGTTGGGGGTCGCCGCCTTGGTGATGTCGAGGGCTTCGTGGAAGCCCACGCCCGAGGTCACCAGGGTGCCGAGCGTACGGGTGAAACGCGCGATCGAGCTCTTCTTGACGATGTTGCCGAACACCGGCGTCCGCATCCAGATGCGGTCGATGAGGTTGCCGCCCTTCTCGGTCTTCTTCAGCATCTTGATGCCGACGATGGCCAGGACGAAGGCGACCAGCAGTGAAGCACCCCACCAGGAGCCGATGAAATTACTGAAGTCGATCAGGACGATGGTGACGCCCGGCAGCTGGACGCCGAGTTCCTTGAAGATGGTCTCGAATTTGGGCACGATGAAGATCATGATGAAGGTCAGGATGCCGCTCGCGATGGTCATCACCGCCGCCGGGTAGACCAAGGCGCCGATGACCTTCTTCTTCAGCCGTTCGGCCTTCTCGCGGAACTCCGCCAGGCGACGCAGGATGACGTCGAGCGCACCCGCGGATTCACCGGCCCTGACCAGGTTGGTGTACAGCTTGTCCCAGATCTTGGGATGGCGGCTCATCGCCTCGGACAACATGGTGCCGCTCTGGACGTCCTCGGTGACGGCGCCGAGCGAGCCCTTGAACTTGCCCGGCCGCTGCATGTCGGAAAGGATCTGCAACGACTGCACGATCGGCAGGCCGGCATCCTGGAGGGTCG
Source organism: Planctomycetota bacterium (assembly GCA_031425255.1). Lineage (GTDB taxonomy): Bacteria > Planctomycetota > UBA11346 > UBA11346 > UBA11346 > BOG-1363. The sequence goes on along the minus strand of JANPIY010000797.1, from coordinate 20,368 downwards.
AGAGCTGACGGGTGAAGAGCGTCACCACCTTGGGTTTGACACCGCCGAAGAGGGTGAAGCCGCCGCCGCCCTTGGCCGCGCCACCGGCCTGCGACTTGCCGCTCTTGGCCTTGGCCTCCTTGACCTCGATAGGCAGCAGGCCCTGACGCTTGATGGCGGCGATGGCCTCCATCTGCGTGGACGCTTCGATGGAGTCGGTGACCTCCTTGTTCGAGCGCTTGTCGTGGGCTTTGAATTGGAAGACCGGCATGGCCAGCTCCGTGGTTCAGGTGTGCAAAGGATACGTCTACCCGGTCGCCGACAGTCTTCGGCTTGGTCTTCGGCTCAGTCTTCGGCTGCCAAGGTCTCGCGGATGACTTCCTCGATGGTCGTCAGACCGGCATAGATCTTCTGGATGCCCGCGTCGCGCAAGGTGCGCATGCCACCTCGTTGAGCGGCGATGCGGATCTGCGCGGCCGAGGCGCGCCCGAGCATGAGCTCGCGGATGGTATCGTTGACATCGAGCATCTCGTGGATGGCGGTACGTCCACGATACCCCGTGTTCTTGCAGTTGTCACAACCCTTACCGTAGTAGAAACGCTGCGACTCGGCGTCGCGCGACTTGATGCCCAGCGAGATCAGTTCGTCTTCGCTCGGCTGGTACGGCGCCTTGCACTTGGTGCAGATCGTACGCACCAGGCGTTGCGCGACGATGGTCTCGAGCGTGGCGGAGAGCAGGAACGGTTCGATGCCCATGTCGAGCAGACGGGTGATGGCCGTCGGCGCGTCGTTGGTATGGAGCGTGGTGAAGACCAGATGGCCCGTCAGTGAGGCCTCGATGGCGATCTTGGCGGTCTCCTGATCGCGCACCTCGCCGACCAGCAGGATGTCGGGATCTTGACGCAGGATGGCGCGTAGGCAGTGGGCGAAGGAGCGCCCGACCTGGTCGTCGACCGGGACCTGGATCAGGCCCTTGATCTCGTATTCGACCGGATCCTCGGTGGTGATGATCTTGACCGAGTCCTCGTTCACCGCCGACAAGGCGGCATAGAGCGTGGTGGTCTTGCCCGAGCCGGTCGGGCCGGTGACCACGACGATGCCGTTGGGTTCCTCGATGACCTGTTTAAACTGGGCCAGCAGATCATCGGTGAAGCCGACCTTGTCGAGGTCGAGGCTGACCACCGAACGGTCGAGGATGCGGATCACCACCGATTCGCCGAACATCGTCGGCAGGGAGCTGACGCGCAGGTCGACCTCCTTGTCGCCGATACGGATCGGGATCTTGCCGTCCTGCGGCATGCGCCGCTCGGAGATGTCGAGGTGCGACATGACCTTGATGCGCGCGACCAGGGCGGGCGCAAGGGTCTTGGGCACCGGCAACATCTCGTAGAGCACGCCGTCGATACGGTTGCGCACGCGGAAGACGTCCTCGAACGGTTCGAAGTGCACGTCCGACGCCTGCGACTTCACGGCGGTCAGCAGGATGAGGTTGAGCAGTTTGCGCACCGGCGCGGATTCCGCGGCGGCTGCCGCATCGCTGGTGTCGACGCCCTTGAAGGCCTCGGCATCGATCGAGAAGGTCTCCTGGCCGCTGACGCTGGTGGTGGATTCACCCTCGTCGCCGATCGACTCCATCAGCTTGTCGACCGCGTTCTTGGCGTTCTCGCGATCCATCGAGTAGTACTGCGCCAAGGCCTCGGTGATCGAGGACTCGCTGGTCAGCGCCGGACGCACCTGGGCAACCCCGAGCATGAATTTCAGATCGTCGAGCGCCGCCAGGTTGTCGGGATCAGCGGTGGCGATGACCAGCGTCTTGTCCTCCATGCGCACCGGGATGATGCGATAGGAATTCGCGACGTTGGCGGGGATCTTGTCGATCAGGCCCTGCGGCAGGACCAGGCCGCTGAGCTGCACCGGCTCCAGGCCGAGCTGCTGACCGCAGGCATACATCACCACCGATTCGGGCAGGCCACCGTTCAGGCAGGCCTGGACGATGTCGATGCCGTTCTTCTTGTGATCGCTGTAGATGGTCTGCGCGGTCGCCTGGTCGACCTCCTCCATCTTGTGGAGGAGCTTGAGCAACGCCTTGGCGTCGACGCGGATCATTCGCCGGCTCCCGACGAACCGCCGTCTTCCTGCACCTTGCGCTGCAGGTAGGGCTGATCCTTGCAATAGCCCATCATCTGGGCGAAGTCGATGGTCTTGGCCTTGTAGAGTTTGAACAACCAGTCATCGAGCAGGATCATGCCCTGGTTCGCGCTGGTCTGGATGGTCGAGTCGATGCGGAACGACTTGTTCTCGCGGATGAGATTCGAGATCGCGGCGTTCATGATCATGATCTCGAAGGCGGCGACGCGGCCCTTCTCGATCTTCGGCACCAGGGCTTGCGAGATGACCGAGATCAGATTGCCGGCGAGCTGGGTGCGCACCATCTCCTGCTGGTTGGTCGGGAACACGTCGATGATGCGGTCGACCGTACGCGAGGCGCCGGTGGTGTGCAGGGTGCCGAAGACCAGATGGCCGGTCTCAGCCGCGGAGATCGCCGCGCTGATGGTGGCGAGATCGCGCATTTCACCGACCAGGATGACGTCGGGATCTTCACGCAGCGCCCGGCGCAGACCTTCCTCGAACGACGGCACATCGATGTGCAGCTCGCGCTGATTCACGATCGATTTCTTATGGTTGTGATAGTACTCGATCGGATCTTCGATGGTGATGATGTGCATCTCCTCCTCGGTATTGAGGAAGTCGATCATCGTCGCCAGCGTCGTGGATTTGCCCGAACCGGTCGGGCCGGTGACCAGGATCAGGCCGCGTGGGCGCGTGATCAGATCCTTCACATGCGCCGGCAGGCCGATCTGGTCGAAGGTCAGGATCTCCGACGGGATCAGCCGCAGCACCATCGCGATGCGGCCCTTCTGCTTGAACACGTTGACGCGGAAACGCGCCTTGTCGAAGTAGCCGATGGCGAAGTCGGTCGAGCCCATCTCGGCGATCTCGGCCTGACCTCGTTCGCTGGTGATCTGCTTCATCAGCATGGCGGTGTCGTCGGCGGTCAGCACCGGCGATTTCAGGCTCTTGATCGAACCGCTGATGCGGAAGCTGGGCGGTCGCCCGACCGTGATGTGGATGTCCGAAGCCTTTTGCTGCAAACAGACTTCCAGCAATTGATTCATATCATACGACATGGATTACCTACCGGACTGCGATCATGGACCGCGAGCGGATGCGGCAATCAAGCCGGACTCGGCGCATACCAGGGGTGTGTGACCAAGGCTCTTGCGTACGCTACACCGCATCCGACATGCGGTTCTCCGCGCTATCAAGGAGCGGGCGACTCGGCGGGTGTCAGGGCCGGCGCCATGGTCGACAGGCCGGCCGCTTGCGAGCGTTTCTCGATCAGCGGCGGCAGGGTGCGGTAGTCGATCACCGCCGCGCGACGCAGGTCGTCGAGGACCCGTTTGGTGCGCGGTGCCAGCTCGGCATCGACGATGTCGCTGACCAGTTGCCCCTGCAGTTCGGCGAACACCGGTTCCTTGCCCGCCCGGCGGCTGTGCACCAGCAGCAGGTCGATGCCCGCCGCTGACGCCACCGGCGACAGCAGGACCGGATAGGGCGGCTGCGCGGCGAAGACCTCATCCATCGCCTGCTGGGCGACCTTCCGGGCCCCCTTGATCTGGCGGCTGCCATCACGGTTGACCCAGCCCAGCCGGCCATCGGCATCGGCATTCGGTTCGAAGGCCTTGGCGAAGGTCTGGAAGGTGCGTTCAAAGGCGACCTGCCGTTTGAAGATGGCCTGATGGAGTTGCGCCATCACGCCGATCAGGCGGTCCTTCTCCTGCTGCGTGACGCGTTCCTTGCCGTCAGGCCCTTTGCTCGTCTGGTAGGGAATGTAGATGTCGCTGATGTCCGCCGCCGGTGGTACGCGATAGCGATCGATGTGCTGGGCGAACCATTCCTTGAGCTGATCCTGCGTCAGCTCCTTCGCCGCCCGGCGCTCGACCAGCACACGGATGCCTGCGCCCATGCGGAAGCCCTCCTGCCGGGTGTACTGGTCGAGCGGCATCTTCTGCGTCTGTTCGATGAAGGTGCGGAAATCCATGTACGGCTGCTTGCGCGCCTCGAGGCTCTCGATGTGCCGTTTCTCCATGCGTTTGAGCTCGCTCGCAACCAACGCGTCGTCGATCACCACGCCCTCCTTGGTCAAGGCGTTCTGCACCAGGGCGATGCCGATGAGATCCTCACGGGCGTCGCCGGCCTTCTGCTTGAGCAGTTGCGCAGCGACCGCCAGCCGGGTCACGCGCCATGAGTTGGTCTGGATCAAGACGTCGCCATCGCCGAGGGCTTCCCAGTTCATGCGTTTGAACTGCTCATCGAGCATGTCCATCAGCTGCTGCACGCCTTCCTGCCGGAGCAGGGTGTTCTCGACTTCGCGGAGGGTGATGACGCGGCTGTCGACCACCGCCACCGGCGCGGTCCCGCTCGCATCCCCGGCAGCCGCCGGCGTCATCACCTTGTCCGCGGGCTGGGATCCGGCCGCCAGCGCGGCGGGAGTGCCGACCGCCGCACTGGCAGCCGGTACAACCGGCGCCGCCCTGCTCGCCGGTGTCGCCGGGCGCAAGCCGTAGACCAACGCGGCGCCCGCGAGGGCACCGATGACGAGAAATTTCAGGCGTGTTCCGAATGGCGCCTTGGCAGCTTCATCGCTCACGGATCCGATCCTTCCTCGCCAGGAGTGGCGATGGCGCCCACGGCGCGGTGCAATGCGACCAGTTCGGGCGCATCGAGTGATTCCAACCTGCGTTCAGTGGCGATGCCACAAGCCCGGCAGGCCGCCTCAGCGGCGTCGCGTTCCACGCCATGATCGCGCAGCGCGCGCACCACCACTTTGCGACGGGATGAGAACACCGTCCGGCACCAGCGGCCAAAGCCATCCGGCAATGGCGCGGTGGGCTCCCAGCGCAGGAGCGCGCTGTCGACGCGTGGCCGCGGATAGAAACATTGCGGCGGCAGCTTGCGCAGCAGGCGCGGTCGGCCAGCGGCCTGCAGGCTCGCCGCGCTCGCGCCCCAGGCGTCCGCTCCCGGCCGCGCGCACAACCGTTCGGCCGCCTCCCATTGCACCGTCACCACCGCCAGCTCGGGCGGCCGTGGCAGCGCCGCGGCGTTCAGCAGCACCGGCAGGGCGACATCGTAGGGCAGGTTGGCACCCAACCGCCACGGCCCGGCCGCCGCCGCAGCGACGATCAGCGGATGCAGGATGTTCTTGGTCTCCAGGCAGTCGCCGTGCACCAGCGTCAGCTGGCCCCCCAGCAGGGCGGCGAAACGGGTGGCGAGCAGATCATGCAGTCCGCGATCGATCTCCACCGCCGTCACCCGCGCGCCGGCGGCGAGCAGGCGTTCGGTAAGGACGCCCGTGCCGGGCCCCACCTCCACCACGCTCGCCCCAGGACTCAGAGCCAGCTCCTGCACCAGGGTCTGCAGAGCCCCCCCATCGATCATGAAGTTCTGTCCGAAACGGTGGAGGGGCGACAAGCCCCCGCTGGCGAGGGCTGCCAGGACGTCTTCCTTCAGGCTCATGGGCGGGACAACGCGATGGCTGCGGTGCGGGCGCGCGTGCGGGCAAGTCCGCGCCTGCGAGCCTGGGAGGACGCTCTTATCGTCATGGTTTCACCGCCGCCGCGCTGAGGAAGTTCGTCGCGGGCGGCAGGACCCCCGCGAGCTGATCCTCGGCCAGGTACAGGCGACCACGCGGCAGGCCGCGCAGGCCGCCGCCGTCGATGATGACCGGGATCTGGTGATCGACCGTCTGCCCCAGGCTCAGCGCGACGCGGGCATTGCCCTCGCCTGCGCCTGGGAAGACGCAGAGTACCGAGCCCACCAGCTGCGCCGGCGTGAAGGGGCCAGCGGTGGGATCCGCGCGCAGCGAACGCAGGCCGGTTATCAGGCGCAGAAAACGTCGCACTTCGACGGCGTCCGCCGCCTGCGGTGCACCGGTCGTCCCACCGGATGCGGTGAGGTGTTGCAGCACCCATGCCTCCTCACGGCGGAGCAGGGCGAAGCGGCCGGATGGGCCATTGATCTCGATGCGCGTGACCAGGCTGGGCACCAGGGGCATGACCAGATCATCGGACAGCGGCGCCTGCAGCAGGTCGAGCAGCTCGGCCTCGATCAGATGACTGATCCCGCTCTCCTTGTCGATCGCCCGCCAGCGCGCGCCGTCCGGAACGAAGGCGAAGCCGAGATCCTGATCGGTGGTGTCGGAGAGCCGGGTGTGATCGTTGGACAGTTTGACCTGCGCCTGGGCGAAACGCACATCGAGTTCGAAGGCGGGGTTCGCCACCGCCGCGCGATCGGCCGGCGTGGGCAGGCGGACCTCGATGCTGCGGGTATGGCACAGCGCACGGGCGAGGCGATCGACCGCCAAGGCGCTGACTGGCGTGCCGGCCACCGCCTTCGGCCAGGTCTGCTGCCACGTCCCCTCCACGCTGCCCGAGCCGGCGCCCACCGCCACGACGTCGACCTCGCCGGCACGTGGTCCCTGATGCCACTGGCGCTGGACCTTCACCACCCGTTCGGCGCCACGCAGGGTCAGGGCATGATCGAGCATGTCGTCGGGCACCAGGCGGGCGTGCAGTCCAGGCATCGACACCGCGGTTGCGATGTGGGTCGGGCTATACACCCGCTCGCCGTCGATGCCGATCTCCAGCGTGCGCTGGTCGACCTTGAAGACGAAGACCAGGCGGCGTGCGGTCGGTGGGATCACGTCGCTCGGCAAGCGGCGCCTGGCGTCGCGCACCGCCATCTCGTCGAGCGCCATGGCGATGGCCGGCGCGGCGTTCTCGCTGGCCGCTTCGCGTCCACCCGGCCACACCACGTCCCACTGGCTGCGGCCGTTGGCGACATCGTTGAGGCCGTGTTTTTCCAGGCGCAGACGCAGCTGATCACCCTCATACGTGCGGATCTCGCCGAGCGGTCGGAGGCCGAACTCGGTCTCCAGGTTGAACAGGTAGTCACCGCGAAAGGTCGCCAGCACCGTCGTCCATTGCACAAGCGTGGCGGCGCTGAGCACCTGCAGCGGCAGGGTGTCGACCTGGATCAGGCCGCCGCCCTGGTCCGCGCGCTCGCCCACCTGCGCCGACGACCACAGCCGGACCAGGCGCTCGGGCTGGTCGAGATCGCGGTGGCTCAACCGCACCTGGTGCAACGGTGGTGCCAGCGGTGCGGCCCGCCGGCTGAAGTCGTCCAGGCGCAGGAGTTCGAGCAGGTCGTACAGCCGGTTGACCCGGCGATTGAAGTCGGGGCGTTCGCTCAGCTGCGCATCGCGCCAGGCCCCGCCTTCCAGGTGCAGGGTGAGGCCATCGAGACCGATCCCACGCAGCGGTTGCAGATCGATGAGCCGGGCCTGATCGAGTCGACCCGTGAGCGCATCGAGGCGGGTGGCGACCGCGCGTTCGCAGGGCACCAGACGCGCGTGCGCACCGTCCCACACGTAGGTGTCGTCGCCCGTGCCACCCCAGCGCAGCCGCAGACCACCACCCATGAGTTCGCGGCTGCCGTCGATGCCATAGGCCGGCAATTGATCTTCCGGCACGCTGGTGATCAGCCGCTCGACCACCGTCAATGAACGCACATAGGACCACAGCTCATCGTGACGGTTGGCATCGAGCGGGCGTTCGAGCTGATGGATGCGTACCACGCTGCCGTCGACCTCCTGCGTCAGACCGCCGGCGACGACCTGATAACGGCTGGGCGTCTCGCCTCGCCATAACGGTGGGGCCTGTGCTTCCGCCGCTTCCGGCCAGAACACATAGGCCGCACCGGCGACCAGCATCAGCAGCAAGACGACATAGCCCAGGCGTCCCATATCAGTTTCCGGCCATCACAGCCGGACGCGCGCCAATCATCGGGCTTACGCTCCGAATTCGTGACGACGCGGCAGATCGTCGATCCGCCCCAGACCGAAGCGGCCGAGGAAGGCATCGGTGGTGGCGTAGAGCAGCGGACGTCCCAGCGCCTCCTCATCGCGACCGGTGACCTGCACCAGCTTGAGGTCCATCAACTGGCGCAGCACCGGCCCACATTGCACGCCGCGGATATCTTCGATCGCACCACGGGTGATGGGCTGCTTGTAGGCGACGATGGCGAGGGTCTCGAGGCCGCTCTTGGAGAGTTTGCTCGGCAGCTCGCGGCGTTCGAGCTGGCGCACCCACGGATACAGCTCGCGGCGGGTCAGCAGCTGCCAGCCACCCGCGATGTGACGCAGTTCCCAGCCCCGACGTTCGCGGTCGTAACGCGCCATGAGCCCGGTGAGGAAACCCTCCAGATAGGTCGCGCTGGTCCCTGGGAGCACGCGCTGCAGACGTTCGATGGTGAGTGGACGGGTCGCGACGAACAGCACGCCTTCGACCGCAGCGCGGAGTTCCGCTGGCGGCAGATCGCTGACGTCGGGTGCCACCGGCACCTCATCGCTGGGCGCGGCGTCGCTCCGGAGATCGGCGGCGTCGATGGTCTCGATCAGTGGCGGGACCGCTTCTTCGCCCGCGGCGATGGCATCGCCAGCGTCGCTGGACGTGACCGTGGTGTCGGCGTCATCCGCCGCTTCCGTGGTCTCGGCATTGGCGATGACGGGGCCGCTGGCATCGACGCCGGTGTCCGGCGCAACGCTCGGCACATCCTCGTTCTCATCGCGCGCGGAATCGCCGTCAGGAATGTTCATCGACGGCCCTCTAGGAAGTTGCGCAGCAGGTGGTGGCCGTGCTGGGTGAGGAAGCTCTCGGGGTGGAACTGGACGCCTTCGATCGGCAGCTCGCGATGACGCAGGCCCATCAGTTCGCCGCGATCGACCGTCCAGGCGGTCGGCTCCAGGCAGGCCGGCAGCGCATCATCAACCACCAGGCTGTGGTAACGCGTGGCGGTGAATGGTGTCGGCACCTCGCTGAACACGCCACGGCCATCGTGACGGATCTCGCTGGTCTTGCCGTGCATCAGCCGATCGGCACGCCGCACCACGCCGCCGAAAGCCTGGCCGATGGCCTGATGCCCCAGGCAGACCCCGAACAATGGCACCCGGGCCGCAGCGGCGGCCGCGATCAGAGCCAGACTGATGCCAGCCTCGGTCGGCGAACAGGGACCGGGAGATATCAGCAGGCGTTCCGGCCGTTTGGCCATCACCTGCTCGACCGTCAACTCGTCGTTGCGATAGACTTCGACCTGGGCGCCGAGTTCCCACAGGTACTGGACCAGATTCCAGGTGAAGCTGTCGTAGTTGTCGATGACGATGAGCATGTGGTCAGTAAGGCGCGGCAGCCTAGGCCGGCCCCCGCACAGGCAACCCTAGGCGCGCCGAGGGCACCGCGCCCCGTCATCCGGGACTTCGAGGCGTGGGCGCTGGGAGCGGAGATCCATCGGTCATCGGCTCCTGGTCGCCGGCTTCCGGTCATCCGGGACCCCGCGCCCGCCCTTTCCCGCCCCCCGCTCCCGGCTTGACGACCGGACGACGACTCTATGCTTCGCGCCCACGTTCGACGTGGGATCTGCGCTGGTAGCTCAATGGATAGAGCATCTGACTACGGATCAGAAGGTTAGAGGTTCGAGTCCTCTCCGGCGCGCCATCAGGACCCCGCAAGTGTAACCACTTGCGGGGTCTTTTTTTTGGCCGCACCTGTCGCTGACCCCAAGTGAGCGGGAAGGCAACCGACGGCTACCGCCAGGACTACAACCGCCCGATGCGCTCGCTGACCGGCTTCTCGCCCTCGCCGATACGCGGGATGCTGGTCCATACCCCGCTGGTGCGGATGCGGGCGTTGCCGCCGCCGGAACAGATCTGCGGCAGGCGCAGCTTGAAGACGCTGCCGCTGTCGGTGCTGGTGTGCAGCCAGACGCGGCCACCGAGCAGTTCGGCCAACTGACGGCAGATGTAGAGTCCGAGGCCGGCACCGCCCGCCGCACGGGTGGTGGCGTCCGCCGCCTGCCAGAAGGCCTGGAAGAGGTTGGCGCGTTCCGGCTCGCCGATGCCGCAGCCGGTGTCGGCGATGGTGAATTCGATGCTCTCGGCCTGGTATTCCAGACGGACTTCGACTTTGCCCTTGTCGGTGAATTTCACCGCGTTGCCGACCAGGTTGTCGAGCATCTGGCGCAGCCGCATGGGATCGCAACTGCAGAGCGTGGGGACGCCCTTGGTCGTCTGGCGGACGAACTTCAATCCGCGCACGCCGGCGCGTTCCTTCCAGCTGCGCGAGACCAGGTCGAGCACCTGCTCGGGGTCGACCTTGACCGGACGGATATCGAGCGTGCGCGATTCGATGCGCGAGAAGTCGAGGATGTCGTTGATGATGCCGAGCAGCGAGTGGGACGAGTCGCTGATCAGCTGCAGGTATTTCCGCGTCTGCGGATTCCCGTCGTCCTTCTCGAGCTGGAGCAGTTCGCAGAAGCCGATGATGCCGGTGAGCGGCGTGCGCAGCTCGTGGCTGGTGATGGCCAGGAAGGCCGACTTCGCGCGGTTGGCGGACTCCGCCTCGGCCTTGGCCTGCGACAGTCCCTGCAGATGCATCAGGCGCCGGCCGTCATCGTGGGCGGTGACCAGGATCACCAGCTCGTTGCTGAGCCGGTGCGGGCGCATGCTCACCTCGACCGCATGATCGCCGCTGCCGGCGTGCAGGTGCCAGGCGTTGTAACGCAGCAGGCCGGTCTTCACCACCTCGGCCAGGCGCTTGCGCAGGTCGCCGGTGGCCACCGGTTCGATGTTCTGGTAGGCGGCGTCGCAGAGCTTTTCCAGGTCCGCCAGATTGAGGCCGACCAGGCCGCCTGGGGGATAGCCGCGTTCACGTTCGCAGAACTCGTTGGCGTAGCGGATCACCCCACCCAGATCGACGACCAGGAAGGCTTCATGGCTATGGGCGAGGAAGCTCGCCTCTTCGGCCAACTGCGCGCGCAGGCGCAGTTCCGCGCTGTTGTCGTTGACCAGCCACAGGAGGCCGCCGTCGACGCCTTCCTGGACCTCGACTTCCAGCAGCTTGCCACTGATCGGCACCACCATGCGCTGGCCCGGTTTGAGCGTCGCCAATCCCGCGCAGCTCTCCCCGAGGCGCACCACCAGCGCCTTGCGCGACTCGTCGCGTGGCATCGGGGAATCGAACATGCGGCGCAGGACGGCATTGGCGAACTGCAGCCGGTCATCCTTGGCGAAGGTACAGATTCCGATGGGCAGGCGTTCGGCAATATCATGGGGCAGGAACGATGCCGGACGATCCATGCAGGGATCTTGGGGCGGCGAAGCGGATTGCCAGTGCGCGCGGCGGACTCGGGTGGTGACGCCACGCACGGTCATGCCGGCTGCAGTTTGTTGGTCAGGTCCTCGGCCGCATGCGCCAGCTCGCGGCGTAGGAAGGAGCGCAGCCCGGTGAGCTCGGACAAGATCCCGGGTTTGGCCACCGCCTCCAGGGCCAGGACGGTGAAGAGGCTCTGGCGGACCCCCTCATCGGCGAGCAGTTCCGGCAAGAGCCGCAGCAGGGTGGCGCGCAGATCCCCGACATCGCTGCGCCCGGTGCGTTCGATGGCGCCCCCCTGCCGCACATCGTATTCGGCGGATACCAGGGCACGGATGCGTTCGGTCACCGGCGGCTTCCTGGTGCCGGAGATGACCTCGGTGTGCTGGCTGCCCATCAGCGTCTCGATCTCACGCGCGACGAGTTGGCGGATCTGCTCCGGACCCATGCTCTCGACGCCAGCCGCCGACTCGCTGCGGGTCGGGGTCTGCGCGGTGGAACGCGTGGTGGCATGGTCGGCGACCCCGACCGACACCGGGCTGAGGGCGCTGTTGGAATCATCCATCTGCTGTTGGACGACGCGGGACGGGCGTTGGCCGAGCGCCGCGCCCAGACCCAACAGGCCGCGTTCCAGGGCGCCCGCCAGTTGTTCGCCGAACCCGCTGTCGACGCCTGGAGTGCGCGTGGCGAGCGCTGTCAGCAGGGCCTGGTGGCGGTCCTCGGCGCCGGCCAGGGCGTCACGCAGGCTGAGCGACCAGGCCGGTTCCGCAACTTCGGCAGCGGCGGCTTCTGTCGGCACACCTTCGCTCGCTCGACTCTCCAGGCGAACCGCGACGGCTTGCAAGGCGTCGCGCAAGCTGTGCGCCCACGCCGGCTCCGACGCTCCGGCCGGAGCCGGCGGAGCCGACTGCAGACGCTCGGCCACCGCCTGCAGGGTCGTGCCCAAGGCCGACGCCCAGGCCGGTTCGCTGTCGCTAGCGGTTGATTCGCCGACGGCGGGCTGCTGGCGCTCACTGAGCACGCGCAGGTCTTCCGCGAGACCGCCGCGCAGGGCCGCGACCGCCTGTTCGAGACCCGGAGAAGTGGCGGCTGCAGTAGCGTGCTCGGTGATGTGCTGGACGATGCTGGCGATCTGCGCCGCCTGCGCGTCGGAACGGCGGATGGCCTTGACCAGGATGCTGTGCAGACGTGCTGCCCACAGCGGCTCCTTGGTTGCCGTCTGCGCGCGCTCGTCGCCCGCAGGGACCTCGGCCGAGGGAGTCGCCGCAGCGGTACCGATCGAGCGCCGGAGCAGATCCATCTCCTCGCGCAGGACCTGCTGTTCGGCACGCAAGGCGTCGGCCTCGTGCGAGAGGTGCGTGCGCAGGCGTTCCTCCAAAGTGCTGAGGCGCGCCTCGAGGCGCACGTCCGGGCCGCTACGCTGTTCGGCCAGCAGTTTGGCGAACAGTCCCTGGGAGAGCAGATCGTGGATCGCTTCGCCCAGCTGATCACGCGTGAAACGTCCAGTGCGTTGGCGCTCCGGCGGCTGCGAACCATCGGCCAGGCGACGCGCGGTGGTGGCGACCTCTTCGCAGATGCCGAGGACCTCGGCGATGCGGCCTTCGTTCAACTGCGTGCGCGCAAAAGCCAACTGGCTGCGCAGGCCGGCGGTATCGACGCCGAGTTCATGCAAGGATGCCAGCCGGTTTTCCAACTGATCGATGTGGCTGGCCGCCAACGCATGGTCCGACATATCACCTCCGTAGTCTTGGCCCACGGCAGTAACGGCGGATCGCGCAGGAGCTTGAGGGGAATCCGGCGGGCCAGGACTTTTCGCCACCGAGCAGATCTCCCGCCTCAGTGCCGGGCCAGCGACCCCAGGCGCGCGCCAAGGGCCGCGATCAGCGCCGGCCGGTCGTGGAAATGTTCGCTGCCGTGCTCATCGACCAGGGCCTGGACCTGGCCGCATAGGCTGTTGGCGACCACCACCGCGGCCCCGACCCGGTGCTGCTGGGCGGCGGCGGAAGCCACCACGGTCTCCTTGGCTTCGTACTTGAAACCGACGATGGGACCGGACAGGCCCCAGCCCCGGAACTGATCGATGAGCTTGCTGGCCGGCTCCAGACGGACGGTGACCGCACCGGCGCGCGATGGCAGCTTGGTGCCCGGGCGCATGGCCACGGTGCCGCCGTCCTGTTCGATCAGCACCTGCGCCACCTGGTAATCGTTCACGGCCGCCGACATCACCACCACCCCGGAGGGATTCGACCCGATCCAGCGCTTGAGCGCGGCCTCCAGTCCGGTGCGGTCGAGGTAGCGCTCCGCCGCTACTTGCGGGCTGGCATCCAGGCCGAGCAGCAGGTCGGCCGCAACTCCCTGTTGATGGAGGCCGACCTGGAGGTGCACCGCGGTCGCGCCGCTGGCTGCGACGCTGAGGAATCGCACCGCATCCACGGCCACGCGTGGAGCTCCACCTACCAGCAGGATCGGTCGCATGGGTCGGAGTGTCGTCGACTGGGGCACATCGCAATCACCGGACCCGTTGGACAGCCTTGGTGGTAGGTGGTGCGCAATCCGGTCGTCAGTCCGATCGCAGCATCCCCGGTCCCGCGCTCCCCGAGGACGGCGTCAACGACGACGCGTCTCAACCCGCGGGCGCCAAGACCGCCGTCACTGAGACATAGGATTCGCGGTATCCCGTCGCATAGGTGCAATAGCAGGAGTCGTAGTCGTAGTTGGTGTAGTACCATGTCCGGTAGCGCACCACATAGGTGCCTGGGCCGGAGGGCGTGAAGTCTGCTTCTCGTCCGAAATCGCTGAGCACGTAGCCGTCCGGGGCAGTGACCACCGTCCAGTCCTGCGCCGTGAGGTACACGGCGACGTTGTCGGTGTGGTAGTAGGAGAGCAGCGTGGTCGGAGTGCCGACGTAGATGGTGTCGGGCTGGGCTTCGGTCGAGATCGCAATGCTGTAGCTGTAGTCCGAGCTGCTGGAGCAACCGTTCGTCAGCAGCACGCTTGGCAGCAGGAGCAGGAGGAGCAACCAGCGCATAAGACCTCACCCGGGCTCGCGAACCACGGCCAAGGTTAGGGTCCGGATCCACGTTCCAACTCCCGCGGGCACCACCTTCGCCAGTGCCGGCCGCCATGGGGTTGCGTGACCAACGCAGCGCCACACGGTGCCGGCATGATCTCCTTGTGTGTCTTCTGCGGCGCGGCGAGCGGTAATCGTCCGCTCTATACCCAGGCCGCGCGCGAACTCGGTGACCTGCTCGCGCGTCGGCAGCTGCGCCTGATCTACGGCGCCGCCAATTGCGGCCTGATGGCGGTGGTCGCCGACGCCGTGCTGGGCGCAGGTGGCGAAGTCGAGGGCGTGATCCCAGAGGTCATCGATCGCATGGACCTCACCCACGTCCGCCTGACGCGCCTGCACAAGGTCGGCACCATGCACGAGCGCAAGGCGCTGATGGCCTCGTTGGCCGATGGTTTCATCGCCCTTCCAGGCGGCATCGGCACACTCGACGAGGTCTGCGAAATCCTCTGCTGGGCGCAACTCGGCATCCACGCCAAACCCATCGGCCTGCTCAATACCGACGGCTACTTCGACGGCCTGCTGACCTTCCTGGCGCACACCGTCGCCGAGGGCTTCGTGCGCCCAGGCGACCTCGAACGCCTGATCGTCGAGCGCGAGCCGGCCGCGCTGCTCGCGCGCATGGTGCCTGCCTAAAGGCAAGGTCCTGAAGATCGGAGAGGGACAACCAGCCACAGAGCCCACCGAGAGCACAGAGAGGAGCCAATTCTCCGACTCTGTGCTCTCGGTGGGCTCTGTGGCTATGCCTTTGCCGTCGATTCGCCGGCTCGGATCAACAGCCTTGGACTAGAGCCTGACTGCCATGGCTTGCGCTTCGAGGCAGAGCTGCGCGGCCATGAAGATATGCTCCTGCGTCATCGCCGTGCTGGTGCCGTCGAGGCTGTCACGCAGTAGCTGGCCGAAGAACGGGAAGCCGATCTTCCCGGCCAGTTCGACGTGGCGCTCGCCCTGGTGGTCGACCAGATAGAGGTGGTCACCAGTGGTGTCGCGCGCCACGTCGATGTATTTGCGCAGTTCGATATAGCCGTCGGTGCCGAGCACCATGGTGCGGCCGTCGCCCCAGGTCGGCAGGCCCTTGGGGGTGAGCCAGTCGACGCGATGGTAACCGGTCGCGCCGTTGGCGCCGATCAGCGTGAGGTCGCCGAAATCCTCGAGTTCGGGGAACTCAGCATGATGGTAGTTGGCCACCTTGGCGGCCTGGATGGTGGCCTCGGTGTTGCCGGTGTAGGCGAGGAACTGTTCGATCTGGTGGCTGCCGATGTCGCAGAGGATGCCACCGTATTTTGCGCGTTCGAAGAACCACGCCGGGCGTTTGGCTGGATCACCGAGGCGATGCGGCCCCAGACCCAGCACCTGCACGGGACGACCGATGGCGCCGGCGGCGATCAGGCGTCCGGCCTCGACCGCGCACTCGACGTGCAGGCGTTCACTGAAGTAGACGAAGTAACGCCGCCTGGTCCGCGCGACCACCGCCCGCGCCTGCGCCAGCTGCGCCAGGCTGGTGAACGGGGTCTTGTCGGTGAAATAGTCCTTGCCGTGTTCCATCACCCGGCAGCCGAGTGGCCCCCGCTCGCACGGCACCGCCGCCGCCGCCACCAGCCGCAGGGTGGGATCCTCGAGGATCGTCCGTTCATCGGCCACCGCCCGCGCCTGTGGGAAGGTCTTGATGAAGGCCGCGACCCGTTCCGGCTGCGGATCGTAGACCGCGACCAGTTCGCCGCCGGCTTCCAGCAGGCCGTTGCACATGCCATGGATGTGGCCGTGATCGAGGTGCATGGCGGCGAAGCGGAACTCGCCCGCGCCGACCACCGGGGAGACCTTGCCCTTGGGTGCATAGGTCATGCCATCAGATTTCTGCACCATGGAGCCTCCGGTGGCGCGGCATGGTGGCCCACAGCACGCTCGGCATCAAGGTGGAGGTCTAGCCGACTCGCGGTGATGCGCGCAGCTTTTGATGGTGGTCGATCCGCCATGGCCGGGCTCGGTACGACCGCGCCATGGACTCCAGCCCACCGACGTTACCGTGCGTCACGTGTCCATTTTCCCCTCCGATGCTCCCGCCGCGCCCTACGAACCGGGCTTCGATCGGCTGATCCGTACCTCGGCGGTGGGCTTCTGGCATATCGGCGTGGACGGCCTGTCGCGTTATCTCAACCCGGCGATGTGCCGGCTGCTCGAGATCGATGCGCCCGATCGCATCGCCGGCATGACCTATCATCGTTTCTTCACCGCCCGCAGTCTGGAGGTGATGCGGAAGGAACACCAGAAGCGCGCCACCGGTGCCGCCTCGACCTATGAGGCGGAGCTCATCGGCATGGGTGGTGGCCACTCCAACGTGATGATCTCCGGTTCGCCGATGATGACCGACGGTGGCGTCCTCGATGGGATGATCGGCACCTTCACCGACATCACCGGTATGCGTCAGGCCGAGGCCCAGGTACGGGAAAGGGATCAGCGCCTGCGCTCGCTGTTCGCCGCTTCGATGGATGCGGTCGGGGTGTCCTGCGCCGGCACTCACGTGCTGGTCAACCCCGCCTACCTCCAGCTCTTCGGCTTCACCCATGCCGATGAGCTGGTGGGGACCTCCATCCTCGACCTCATCGCCGCCGATGAGCGCCCGCTGGTGCTCGCACGGATCCGCCAGCGCACCGAGGGCAGACCCGCCTCCAGCCATTACGAGACCCGCGGCCGGCGCCGGGATGGCAGCGAATTCCCACTCGAAGCCAGCGTGTCCTCCTACTACGAGGGCGAGACCGTGTTCACGGTCGCCATCCTGCGCGACATCACCGTGCGCCAGCGGCTGGAGGAACAGGTGCACCAGGTCCAGAAGATGGATGCCATCGGCCTGATGGCCGGCGGCCTGGCCCACGATTTCAACAATCTGCTGACGGTGATCATCGGCTGCAGCGAGAGGCTGGCCCAGCGCCTCGGAAACGACAAGGTCGGCACCGCCAGCGCCGTCATGATCAACACCACCGCTCAGCGGGCCGCCGCCTTGACCAGGCAGTTGCTGACCATCAGCCGCAAGGAGGTCATCACGCCCCAGCCGATCGACCTGGCCGCCCTGCTGGTGGAACTGGCGCCGATGCGGCAGGAGATGGTTGGCGCCCAGGTCGACCTGGGCATCGATGCGCCGCAGGCGACGCCGCCCATCCTGGGCGACCTCCAGCAGATGCACCAGGTGGTGACCAACCTCTGCCTGAATGCCCGCGATGCGATGCCAGCAGGCGGGCGGCTGCTGATCGCCCTCACGTCGTTGCCGATGCCCGATGGCGGCCAGAGCGGGCCCGCGGTCGAGCTCGCCGTCAGCGATACCGGCACCGGCATGGCCCCCGCCGTCCAGGCGCGCATCTTCGAACCCTTCTTCACCACCAAAGGCATCGGCAAGGGCACCGGCCTCGGCCTCAGCACGGTCTACAGCATCGTGCGACAGGCCGGTGGGTCGATCACGGTACGTAGCGCACCTGGCGAGGGCAGCTCCTTCCGGATCCTTTTTCCCGTGGCCCCACTCGGCATGTCTCCGACGCCGAATGGCGCATCCATTCCCCGCTCCAGCTCGACGCCGCCGCAACAGCAACAACAGCAGCAACAGCAACAGCAACTATTTCAGCACGACATCCTGGTGGTCGATGACGAAGAGACCATCCGCACGCTGGTCCGCGATTGCCTGGAGGATGCCGGACATCTGGTGTCGGCCTATGCGACCCCGCGCGAGGCGCTCGACCATCTGCGGGCGGCGGCCAAAACTCCCGACCTGGTGATCAGCGACGTGATGATGCCGGGCATGACCGGCTGGGAGTTCGCGCGCACCCTCGATCAGCTCCATCCGGGCAGATGCCTGCTGTTCATCAGCGGCTTCAGCCCGGACGGCATGCCGCCCCATCTGGTCCAGCGACCCCGGACCCGCTTCCTGGCCAAGCCCTTCACGCCGACCCAGTTCATCGCGGCGGTGCGCGAACTGATGGAACCCGAGCTGGCCTGAGACGGCGCCATTCGCTCGTCCCCCTGCCCGCAGGGAATTCAGCGCTCAACCGTTCAAGCCCGAGAGGCCGCGCAGATCGCTGATCTGGTGCTGGAGCTCGCTCTTCTCGCGGCTGAGCGCCCCGGCGCGCACGAAGTCCCGGGCTCGGACCGCCTCGGCGATGGTGAAGGCGAGCTTCTGCAGGCGCTCGTTCAAGGCGTGCTGGCGCAGCTCCTGCACCGCTGCGACCAGGGCGCCGGTGGCGTCGCTCATCGACGGCTCGCGCGCATCCAGGGGCGTGGTCGCCCATCGGTAGATCGCCGCGTGCAGGTCGCGGTGGCGGCCGACCACCTCGAGCATGCTCAAGGCGTGCAGGTCGGCGGCGTGATCGGTAAGCAGGTGGCTGATGATGTCGCGCCACGGTTCGGGAAAGACGCCGGCTTCCAGCAGATACTGGCCAGCGGCCGGCGCGCGCAGATCGGCGCGCTGCACCAGCACGTGCATGAGCAGCTCCTGCGCGGGCGACAAGGGGGCGATCGGCGCCTCGCCCTCGGCGGGCGCCTCATCGAGCGCGCCTGCGACCGGCTTGCCTTCGCCTGCCAGACGTTTCTCCAGGCGTACGCGTTCGATGCCGAGCCAGTCGGCGATGTCACGCAGATGCAGACTGCGCAGTTCCGCATCCGGCATCGGCCGCACCGCC
This sequence comes from Planctomycetota bacterium, assembly GCA_031425255.1. Taxonomy (GTDB): domain Bacteria; phylum Planctomycetota; class UBA11346; order UBA11346; family UBA11346; genus BOG-1363. The sequence goes on along the minus strand of JANPIY010000797.1, from coordinate 1,397 downwards.
TCGAGCATCTGGTCGGTGACCGCCAGTCGGGCGCGGTTGTCGAGTTCGTAGGGGCGTGGGGCGATGGTGCGCAGCAGGTGGTCGATATCGGCACGCGCCGAGCCCAGCACCTGCTCCATCACCTGGCGGCCACGTTCGCGTTCCGCCGGGTTGCCGAGCAGTTCCGCGGGGTCGAGCTCTTCCGGCAACGTCGCCACGCGCACCGGCACGCCGGCCTGCAGGCAGGTGCGGATGGCCTTGAGGCTGTTGGCCTGGCCGGCGCGATCGCCATCGAGCAGGATGATCAAACGGCCGGTGGAGCCGATCAGGTTGCCCAGTTGCTTGGCATGTTCCCCGGTGAGCGCGGTGCCGAGCACGGCCACGCATTCGCCATAGCCGGCCTCATCGGCGGCCATCACATCGGTGGGGCCTTCCATGACGATCAGCCGCCCACGATCGCGGCTGACGGTGCGCGCGCGGTGCAGGTTGAATACCGTCGCGCTTTTGTGGTAGAGCGGCGTGTCGGTGTTGTTGACGTACTTGCCGACCCCGCGGCCCTCCTCCTTGGCCTTGCGTTCGGCGGCGGGCAGCAGGCGCCCGCTGAACGCGATGGGGTGGCCGAAGCGGTCGCAGATCGGAAACATCACCCGTTCGAAGAAACGATCGACCGCGCGGCCATCGCGATCGACGGCGAGATCGGTCGCCAGCAACGCCTTGAGGCTGACCCCCTGGCGCCGCGCCTCGTCGATCAGGCGACCACGCCCAGGCGACCAGCCGAGGCGGAAACGTTTGCAGGCGGCTTGCGACAGGTGGCGGCTGGCGAGGTACTCGCGCGCCGCTGCCGCATCTGGCGACTCCCACAGATCGCGTTCGTAGAAGCTGGTGGCGAACTCGACCACCTGCATGAGGTCGTCGCGATCACCACGCGCGAGCTGGTTGCGCCCGCTGTTCTGGTAGGTCAGGGTGATGCCGGCGCGGCGGGCGAGGAACTCCACCGCATCGGCGAACTCGAGGTGCTCCTTGTCGCGGATCAGCGAAATGGCGTCGCCATGCGCCGCGCAGCCGAAACAGTGGTAGGTCTGCTGGTCGGCATAGACGTACATCGACGGTGTGCGTTCCTGGTGGAAGGCGCAGCAGCCGGTGAAGTTCGCTCCGGCCTTGCGCAGCGGGGTGTACTCCCCCATCAACTGCACCAGGTCGATGCGACTCTTCACCAGGCGGACTTGATCATCACCGATGAAGGACATGGCGGCAGACTAGCCCTGTCCCGACGTCCGGAAGTCCGGATGTCGGGGAGTCTTCCGCCACCGTGCGGATGAACCCTCATGCTGTTGAGTTGACGAAGAAGAATCGGCCGCAGAGACGCAGAGGAAAGGCGAAACAAGGTCTTTTCACCTCTGCGCCTCTGCGTCTCTGCG
>JANPIY010000796.1:0-4021 GCA_031425255.1 Planctomycetota bacterium | reverse complement strand
CTGGCCGGCGACGGTGGCCAGGAAGGTGGTCTTGCCCTGACCGTTGTCGCCCACCACCGCGACGTGGCGGCCGCGTTCGATCTCGAAGCTGATCCCTTCGGCGATGGTCTTGTCGGGATAACCGATGCCGAGATTGATGATGCGCACCGCCGCGCCCTGGCGCGTCTCCACCGGCATCACGGTGATCTTCACCGCGTCGAGATCACCGGCGACGTCCTTGGTCTCCAGGCGGTCGAGCATCTTGGCCTTGGAGGCCGCCTGCGTCGCCTTGGAGGCCTTGGCCTTGTTCTTGTCGACGAAGGTCTGCAGCTGCTTGCGACGGATCTCGACGTTGGCGTTGAAGGCCTCGGCCTGCGTGCGCAGCTCCAGCTTGTAGGCGAGGTAGGCCTCGACGCCGCCGGGATAGAGCTCGATCTGGCCGCGCTCCACCTCCAGCGTCGAGGTGCAGGTGCGCTTGAGGAACTCGCGGTCGTGCGAGACGATGATGTAGCCACCGCGGTAGTCGCGCAGGAAACCTTCGAGCAGCAGCAGGGTCTTGAGATCGAGGTAGTTGGTCGGCTCGTCGAGGACCAGGAAGTTGGGCTCCTTGAGCAGCATCGCGCACAGCCGCACGCGGGTCTGGAATCCACCGGACAGGCTGCGCACCTCGCGCGCCATCATGTCGTTCTTCAGCAGGAAGCGGCCGGCGAGCTGCCCGCAGCGCCAGTTCTCGCACCCCGAATAGCGCATCAGGTAGTCGAGGACGCTCTCCCCGTCGCGGAAGGGATCCTTCTGCTCGAGGTAGCTCAGCCGCATATCCGCGTGCATCGAGACCTTGCCGCTGTCGGCCGCCTCGTCGCCCAGGATGATGCGGCACAGCGTCGACTTGCCCGCGCCGTTGCGCCCGATGACGCCGATGCGGTGATCATCGAGGATCGCCGCCGACGCCCCATCGAGGATGGCGGTCGAGCCGTAGTGTTTGTGCAGGTCGGTGATCTGGATGAAGGTGCGGGCCATGAAGGGGCGGCACGCTAGGGCCGCGACCGGTGTGGGCAATCACTGCTCACTCGGGATTACGGGCGGTCGCCATCGGGCAGCGGTGACCTCAGGCCAATCAGCGCACTGGCGTCACCGCCCAGGTCTCGTCCACCGTCAGGCCGTCGAGGGTGCCCTCGCCCCGCACCCAGAAAGCGAAACCTTGCGCCCACTCCAGGTCCCGGGCGCCAAACAGCGTGTTCAGCCGCACACCGGGATCGACATGCAGGGTGATGAAATCCGCGTGCTGCTCACCGAACCAGGCGTCGGGGTCGTTGAGGCCGACGGCGGCATCGATGGGGATCCAGCCGATGTCGTCGAGGTGGAACTCGGCCTTCACGTGCCATTGGCCGTAGGGCAGGCCTTCGAGGCGATCGGCCGCCTCGGCCGACGTGGCCCAGCGTCCCACCAGCAGGCGGGCAGGGATGCCGGCCGCGCGCAAGGTCGCCACGGTCAGACCGCCGAGACCGCCGCAGTCGCTGGCACCGGCGGCCAGGACGTGGGAGGCGCAGCGGTCCATCTGCGCAGCATAGGCGTAGCGCAGGCCACGGACGTGGCGCAGGACCCGGCGGGCGAAGGCGAGGCGATGCTCCCCTGGGCGTGGGCGCAGCGAGGCGCGGTCCAGGCCGTTCTGGAACGGCTCGCTGGTCCAGTCCAGCAGCGGTGTGGCGGCCAACGCCGCAGCACGTTGCTGCGCGGGCAAGGCGGGAGCAGGAACCTCACCCCGACCAACGGCCAACGTGCGGCTGCGCAATTCCACGCGCGCCTGCCAGGTGGCGGCGGCGCGGGTCGGCTGGCGCAGGTCGGTGGGAATCTCGACGATCGTCAGGGGCCGCTTCCACGCCGAGAGATCCGTCGCCCGCTTTCCGGCTGGTGTGAGGCTGACCGACAGTGTGCGTTGGCCGTCACAGGGCGCCGGCCCGGCGACGACGATCTGCCAGTGTGGGGCCAGGACCTGCCGCGCGATGAAGTCGGCGTGCATCCGCACATCGACCAGCACCGCCGCGCCCAGGGCGATGTGCATGACCGGAGTCGGCGTGTGGGCGAGAACGTTGGCCGAGTCCAAGGCGCGCTGTCCAGCATCCACCGCGCCGAGGTCGACGACGACCAGGACGACCAGGAACAAACCACACCACAGAGGAGGACGAATCATGACGGCACGATGGGTGGCGCGCCCCAGCCTGGCAATCGTCAGATCACCGGCAGGGATCGCGGGTGACGGCGATCACTCCTTGGCGCGCGCTTCGATCTCCTGCCAGCGGGCATGCCTTCCACCAGATCCACCCCACCGAGCGCGACATATCAGCACAGGCGTGCTGGCCAGGACCTGCGCGGCATTGAAGGCACGCTGGTGAGCTTTGGCCGCGGACGACCCCGCCATCAGCGCCCACCCCGTGAACGCAATCGATACGAGCCCGCACCCGAGCATGGTTCGTGTGCGCAAGAGCCGTCACCGAGCGGACCACGCGCGGTGCAAACACTCGATTCGCGCGTGGGCATTTGGGCTCAGCTACGGTAAGTGAGCTTACTGGGGCAGGTGTTCATCAAGAAAGAACTCTGGATTGTCCTTGACCAGTTGTGCGAAGAGCGCAGTCGCCTCCGGGCGTTTGGCGGCCAATGCGGCATTCAGGGCATCTGCAACTATGAACGCCAGTCCGCGCCTGGCTGCCACCCTGCGGATGTAGGCATATGCCTTTTCGTCACCAACCACCAGCAATGGCGAGAGGATTCTGGTGTTGCTCGATTCCATGCCCTCATCGATGGCCTTCCAGAACACCGTCGCAACCGCCTCGTCATTTCCGCGCGCCAACTGTTCCGCTACGGCATGGAGAGCGGCTTGCCGGACATAATAGAGGTCTCCTTCCATCCAGGGGCGCATGGCGTTGAACATCGCGTTGCGATCCCGCGCATGTCGCCCTGCCTCCCGCGCACAGCGGAGAACCCACCTCACCCCATTGAGGCGCTCACCGCCAGTGAGATCGAGGGCTTTCTGGGTTAGCTGCACCAGGGTCTGCAGATCGTCCCAATGACCCCCTAAGCCGATTTCCCGACCTAAATCCTCAAATGTCTTGATGGCCGTATCGCTGTCCTCGTCATTGATGATCGTCTTTTCAAAGGCGGCCCAGCCCCGCGTCGTACCGAACAATCTCCTGAGTTCAGTGTCCTGCTCTGCTGGAGTGAGCGCCTGACGGCCTTGCCCAACGCCCATGATGCGATGCCAGCGCACCAGCGCGCCAGGATCGCCTGCGGCAATGGTGAGGGGTGCGGTCGGATCATCGAGCAGGTGGAATCCTCTCCTAGTGATGACCGTCCCGGCCGGGTCGACGATCACAAGCTGAGGAACCCCATCGTCGACGCCCGCGAAGCGTTTGAGCCGACGATTGATCGGCGAATCGCTCGGCACGGCCGGCGTCCGTAACCGGGATAGGTTGAGGTGGGCGGCGAACGCGACCCGGTCCAGGTCGTCGCAGACGTAAACGAACTGGAAGTCGTCAGGATGCGCATCACGGAGCTCCAGCAGCTTGTCGGAAAATCCTGTGCACGAGGTAGTGAAAAGCAGACCAGTGATCTTGGTGGGCGACAACCTGGTCACCTGGTCTGACGACTGCAGCAGTTCCGCTTGGATGGTCTCCATCCATGCCGGGAGTCCAGGGGTGGTGGTGACCGGCGTTGGTACCGTATCCACCTCCACGGCTGCGAGCGACGCCAAGTCCATGCTGAGGAGCGAACAGGCGGCGAGGAGCTTGAGCAGGGAGGTCATGCTGGTGTTCCTGTGGGGTGGCTGCGCTGGTGCACGATGGGGCTGCGGCCCGGTGAGCACTGGGCTGGCGCGGGATCGGTGAACTGCGGAGGAGGGCTCATCTGGCGATATCCTTTTGGGAGTATTGATCCGGGTACTCCTTGAGCAGCTCGGCCCAGAGCGCGAGCGCTTCCGGTCGTTTGGCCGCCAGTGCAGGCTTCAGCGCAGACGTCACCCCTGACTGCCGGCCGCGTGATGCCGCCACGC
>JANPIY010000795.1:0-1628 GCA_031425255.1 Planctomycetota bacterium | reverse complement strand
GGATCCTCACTGCATCTGTCTGTTCGCATTGTAGAAAAATATTCACCCCCTGGAGATTAGATATATGAAGTTAAAGAAAAACGAAAAGGGCTTTTCGCTCGTCGAACTGCTCGTAGTTGTGATCATCATCGCGATCGTCGCCGCCATCGCCATCCCCAACCTGCTCGCATCACGTCGTGCAGCTAACGAATCGAGCGCGATCTCGTCGCTGCGTACAATTCACAGTGCTGAAGCTACGTATCAAGCCACTGTTGGTCAAGGAACCACCTATGGCTCATTGGTCCAGCTCAATAGTGCTGGCTTGATCGACTCGGTGTTAGGTGCGGCCACATCGCAGAAGAGCGGATATACCTTCAACTTGACTACCGGTACCCAGATCTATTGTGCTACAGGTGTGCCTACGGTACTCAACACAACGGGCGACAACAATTTTGGTGTAGAAACCGACGGCGTTATCTATAAGAATGTCGGCGCCGGGCCGATGGGGTGCGCCGCGGGCGATTTAACACCGGCCGGAACGCCAATTCAATAGTTTGCAATGCTGACCTGGTCCACGGGTCGGCTTCTTGCCCACACAGGGAGGTTCGACTTGTTTGCGAACCTCCCATTTTTTGCCCGAAATTACCCCCAAAGCCATGAATACGGTCAGTGAGAAATTAGAAGGATTGCTGAGCAGCAACGCAGCCTGCATTACATTTCTTTTCCTTTTCTGCTTCGTGTCGTTCGGGCTTCCGCTACTATCCGGGCTGCCGTCCGGTTATGACATGGTGACGGACATTCGCTTCGCTTCGGCATTGAAGGAAGCCATGTTGTCCGGCCAGTTCTTTCCGGGTTGGGCCAACGATAATTTCGGATTCGGAAGCATCGGTGTTCGCTTCTATCCGCCCGCGTCTTTTTACCTTTTAGCTTTTACGGAAATGCTCACGGCAGATTGGTTTTGGTCCCTCTGGGCAAACCTCTTCTTTTGGATGGTTCTTGGAAGCGTCGGCATCTTCTTCTTCGTTAAAGAATGGGGCACGCCGACACAAGGGTTGATCGCCGGCGTTGGGTACGCGATCGTTCCTCAACACCTAAGCGAAGTATTTCAGTTTTTCTTGTTTGCCGAATTTGCTGCGTGGGGCGTAATTCCTTTCTGTTTTCTGTTCGTGTCCCGTATTTGCAGGGGCGGCAATTGGGTCGATGTTATTTTGTTTGCGGTCTCGTATTCGTTGCTGATCTTGACCCACATACCGACAACGATCATCGTGTCCCTCTGCTTGCCGATCTATGTGCTGGCGGCGATGGAGAGGCGAAGCTATCAGACGGTCTTTGCTCGCCTGACAATTGCGATTGTACTGACTGTCGCAGCCACATCATTTCGATGGCTCACAATAATCGCGGAGTTCAACTGGCTGGCACATAACAACCCGAAATACGCTAGCGGATACTTCCAGTACGCGGCGTGGTTGTTCCCCAACGCGCTTACAAGCCGCAATCAATTTATCTATGTGATGTCTTCATGGCTCTTCGACATCGCGATCTTGATGTCGGTCTCGCTAATGATCCCGGCGATAATTTATTTGTTAAAGACCAGGCGGGAACCTGTTTCTGATGTATGGCGGATCATGATGGCTTCGGTCTGCACCACC
>JANPIY010000794.1:0-2566 GCA_031425255.1 Planctomycetota bacterium | reverse complement strand
GCGCGCCGGGGCGACTGGCGGTCGTGCACCAGGCGTTGGGCGGCCTGGGCCGGGCCGCGGTCGCGCACCACCACCAGCACGCGGTCGGCGAGCTCGCCGACGCTGAGGGCATCGCTCACCAGGCCGAGCGGAGGGCTGTCGATCAGCACATAGTCATAGCTGGTACGCCAACGGGTGATCGCGGTGGCGAGTGCCGGACTGTGCAGCAGCTCGGAGGGATTCGGCGGACGCACGCCGACGGGCAGGAAATCGAGGTGGTGGTGATCGGTGGCGGCCGGCTCGATGCCGTCCTCGCCAGCCAGCAGATAACTCAGGCCGCGTTCGCGCTCGTCACCGAGCTGTTTATGCAGCGTCGGCTTGCGCAGGTCGGCGTCGACCAGCAGGACCTTGGCTCCGGCGGCGCTGAGAGCGATGGCCAGACGCGTGCTGACGGTGCTCTTGCCCTCCCCAGGACCGCTGGACGTGATCACCAGGACGCGTGAACCGGTATGGCCGCCGCGGGTCAGGCGCAGCGCGGCACGGAGCGCACGGTAGGCCTCGGCCAGGATCGCGGGATGATCGGGATCACCACCCTTGCCCAGTGCCAACAACCCGGGGACGAACGGCAATTGGCCCAGCAGCGGCAGGCCGGTGAGGTCCTGCGTGGCGACCGCGCCGCGCACCCGGCGATCGAGCGCTTCGGCACCGAGTGCGGCCAGGATGGCAGCGATGAAACCAGCGGCGAGAGCGCCGGCGGCGAAGAGGGTCTTGCGGATGTTCACCGGCGAGCGGTCAGCCTTGGGCGGATCGATCACCACCACCTGCTTGGCATCCAGACGGCTGGCGACCTCCTCCTCCCCCATGCGGGTCAGGAGGCGGTTGAACATCTCCTCACGCGACTTGGTTTCCGCCTCCAGCGCCTGCAGGCTGGCGAGGTTGGTGCGATACTGGTTCAGCTCCTTCTCCGCTGCGGCCGTGCGCGCGAGCAGTTCAGCGTACTGCAATTGCTGCTTCTGGTGCTGTCCGCCCACGCCGGCCTTGGCCTGCGCCACCGTATCGAGCAGCCGCTGGCGTTTGGCGCTGATCAATTGATGGGATTCGAGCATGCGCGGATGTTTGTCGCCGTACTTCTGTCCGAGCGCATGCGCGGCGTCCTCGGCGAGGTAGAGCTGCTGCTGCTGCTCGATCACCACCGGATGACGACCGACCGGCTCGACGCGCAGCAGGGCCTTCAACCGCTCGGCCGGATCGGTGACCAGTTCGGCCTCGGCGAACTGCTGGAGCAGGGCATTGCTCTCCGCCAACTGCTGATCGAGGGTCGCGCGTTCCTTGTTGAGCAGGTCCAGGCGTTGCGAGGCCGGGCTGCCGTCGGCAGCATTGCTGACGATGGCCTTGGCGATGCGGAACTCCTGCTCACGGCGGCGCGCTTCGTCCAGGCGTGCGCGTTCGGTATCGACCGAGGCGGAGAGGAATTCCAGGGCTCCGCTGGCGCGCTGCGATTTCTGCCCGGCCTGATTGGCGGCATATGCGGCGAGCAGGGCATCGAGCGCACGGAAGGCGCGGTCGGGGTCTTCGTCGCGCAGGGCGACGTTGATGATCCAGCTGTCGCGTTTGGTGGCGACCTTGACGCGCTCCTTGAGGACCTTCACCGCATCGTTGGCCTTGCTGTAGGCGGGCGTCCGCATCAGGTCGCAAGTGACGAGGGTTGCCTCCAGCACCGGATTGGCGGTCAGCATGTCGCGGTGGGTATTGAGGAAACCGAACTCGACCGAGTTGTTGGAGGGGTCGTACTGGAAGTCCACCGCCTTGCGTCCGCGATCGACCGCTAGGGTGGCGGAAGCCTCGAACAGCGGAGTGATGCGGAAGCTGGCGAGGATCACCGTGGCCGTCACCACCACGAACACCCCGACGCAGAGCCAGCGGCGGCGCCAACACGTGGCGAGCAGATCGCTGAGCGTCAGTGTCCGGCCTTCGGATGGGTTCTGCGACTCGCTCATGGGTGGGCGCATTTAGCCAATGGTCGGGGGAAATCCAGGCGGGAGGGGAGGGAGGGTCCGGGTCGGTGTCAGGGGTTCGGGGTCCGAATCCGGCTTCAAGACGAGCCACGGACGCTGCGACAGTCCGAAGAGCAATGTTCTTTTGTCTCATTACCTGGCGTCTGCGCATGTCATCCCGGCCCGCGGACCTTCCGTCCGACAACTCGGCGGTTGCACCTCCTTGAGGGGGGGCCTACAAACCGCCCCACATCCCTGGTCCAGGAGGTCCTATGCGTCGTTGTCTCTGCGCCGTGCTGTTCACTTGCATCCTTGGCCTGGGAACGCTGAACGCGGGCGACCTGAGCACCGCGCAGGCCCAGCAGCTGGTCAGCGCGGCCCAGGCCGCGAAGCCAGGCGCCAAGCCGATCGAGGCGACGCTGGCGATCGATGGCAAAAACGTGGTCTTCACCGTCGTGCGCGATGCGGTGGGCAATGTCATCGCCCGTCCCGTCCCGGGACCCGACAGCGCCGGTGTCACCATCAGCCAGGTGTCGATCCAGATGCGGGTGGATGCCAAGGGTGTGCTGACTCCTGCTTCCATGGTGGTGGTG
>JANPIY010000793.1:0-2517 GCA_031425255.1 Planctomycetota bacterium | reverse complement strand
TCGCTCAGCGGCAGCGCCTACGTCTATGTCATCTTCGCCGAGGGTCGCGACCTCTACGACTGCCGCACGCGCGTGCTCGAACGCTTAGGCCAGCTCCAGAGCCTGCTGCCGGCGGGCGTCTCGCCGCGGCTGGGTCCCGACGCCACCGCGATGGGGCAGGTCTTCGCCTTCACCCTGCAGGGGGCGCGTGACCCCGAGACCAAGCGGCGGGTGCTCGACCAGATCGTGATCCCGGCGCTGCGCGGGGTGCCTGGGGTGGCCGAGGTGGCGCCTGCCGGCGGGGTGGTGCGCGAATACCACATCGACGTCGATCCGACGCGGCTGGAGGAACAGGGCATCACCCTCGACATGCTGATGATGGCGGTCAGCCGCGCCGGCCGCGATGTCGGCGCGATGTCGGTCGAGCAGTCCGGCGTCGAGACCATGATCCGCGGCATCGGCTTCATCCGTTCGACGGCCGAGATCGAGGACATCGTCATCCGCGCCGGCAAGGCCCAACGCGCGGGCCTGCGCCTCAAGGACATCGCCACCGTCACCATCGGCGGCGCGGTGCGCCAGGGCCTGCTGGCGGACGCCACCGGTGAACAGGCGGGCGCCATCGTGGCCATGCGCGTCCACGAGGATCCCTCGGCCGTCATCCGCGCGGTGAAGAGCCGGCTGTTGGAGCTGCGGCCGGCGCTGCAGCGCGAACAGCTGACCGCCATTCCATTCTACGATCGCTCGCAGCTTATCGACGAGACCAGCCGCACGCTGATCCACACCCTCATCGAGGAGCTGGTGGTGACCTGCCTGGTGGTGGTGTTCTTCCTCCTGCACCTACGCGCCAGCCTGGCGGTGGCCGTGGTCCTGCCACTCGGCGTCGCGGCGACCTTCGTGACCATGTATGCCAGCGGACTGGGCGCCAATCTGATGACCCTGGCCGGCATCGCCATCGCCATCGGCGTGATGGTCGATTTCGCCATCGTGATGACCGAGAACATCACCCAGCACCTGTGCGCGTTGCGGCGCGAGCAGGCCGGCAGAAGCATCGCCTCGCCCTTCGATCCCGCGGTCATCGCCGCGGTCATCGCCGGGGCGCAGGAGGTGGCGCGACCGCTGCTCACCGCCGCCGGCACCACCATCATCGGCTTCCTGCCGCTGTTCGTCCTCGACGATCAGGCCGGCCGCCTGTTCGTGCCCCTCGCGATGACCAAGACCATCGCCATCGCCGCCGCCGTGTTGTTCGGGATGCTGCTGGTGCCGGTGCTCTGCCGCTTCCTGCTGCCGCCGTGGGAACTGCGACGGAGTTGGCTGCTGGGGCTGTGCGCGCTCGCCGCGCTCGGCGTCGGCACCTGGATCGCAGCGACCGGCATCGACATCCCCCGTGACCACGGTCGTTGGCTGGTGCACATCCCAGGCTGGCTCGCGGGACCGCTGGCGGCCGCGCTGACGGCGGCGGTGATCTGGCGCCTGGGTCGCGAGCGCCTGATCGATCCCGAGCACAACGCCGTCGCGCGCGGCATCCACGTCGCCTACGAGTGGGCGTTGACGCGCCTGCTGCGGCACAAGCCGGCATTCACCCTCGCGATCCTGGCGCTGGCGCTCGGCGGCTGGCTGCTCGGACTGGGCTGGCGCACGTTGTCCTGGCCGCTGGCGCAGGGCTTTGCCGTAGCCGGCGGCGATCTGCGCGCGACGCGCCTGGACGCCACGCTCACGCGGATCTTCCCAGGGCTGGACTCCAGCTTCCTGCCACCGCTCGACGAGGGCGCGCTGCTGTTCATGCCGTCGTTGCCGGCCGGGGCCGGGCTGGGCGAAACCGAACGCGTACTGCGCACGCAGAACGGCCTCATCGCCGAGGTGCCGGAGATCGCCGGAGTGATGGGCAAGATGGGGCGCGCCGAGAGCGCGCTCGACCCCGCGCCCCTCGGCATGATCGAGACCGTCGTCCTGTTGAAGCCGTACCGCGACTGGCCGGTCCAGGAGATCCTCCTTCCGGATGGAGGTTACGAACACCGTCCGCGCACCCTCGCCGAAGTGCGCCAGGCGCTCGCCGCCGTCACCGACATTCCTGGTGTGGCGCCGAGCTGGCTGCAACCGATCGAGACCCGCGTGGTGATGTTGTCGACCGGTATCCGCAGTCCGCTGGCGCTCCAGCTGCAGGGTGACGACCACGCGGCCCTGGAGCGGGTGGCCGAGCAGATCGAACCGCTGCTGCGCGGCGTCGCCGGCGCGGCCGACGTGCAGATGCAGCGCGAGGGCGGCAAACCCTACGCCGAGCTGCGCCTCGATCGTGAACGGCTGGCGCGCTTCGGCATCCCGGTCGAACAGGTCCTGCAGGCGCTCGAGGTCGCGGTCGGTGGCATGCCGCTGGCCTGGTCGGTCGAAGGCACGCAGCGCTACGGGGTGCGCATCCGCTATCAGCGCGAGCGGCGCGATGACGCGGATGAGTTGGCCCAGGTCCAGGTCCCACGCGGCAACGGCCAACACGGGGCGATCCCGCTGCTGCTGCTGGCGGCGCGCCCGGTGGAGCACGAGCTG
>JANPIY010000792.1:0-8769 GCA_031425255.1 Planctomycetota bacterium | reverse complement strand
GCGAGGCGCCTGCGCATTGAAGGTCGTAGCCGCGATCAGCGCTTGTGACGGGCGCCCGTCAGCGCAATGGCCCCCAGCGCTGTAAAAGCATGACCGCAAATCGCCCAATCGCCCAATCCCCCTGGAGCCTTCATGCCGCGTGCCCTGCTGCTCGTCCTGCTCGCCCTGTCGCTGACCACGACCGTGACCGCCGGTGACGGGGAACGCCTGCCGCTGTGGAGCGCACAGGCGCCGATCGGTGACGGCGTCAGCGAACCCGCTCCCGCCGATGCCACCATCACGCTGCACCGTGCCGCCAAAACCAATGGTGCGGCGTTGGTGATCTGCCCAGGGGGCGGTTATGGCGGTCGCGTCAGCGGTGGGGAAGGACACGGCATCGCCGCCTGGCTCAATCGTCACGGCATCACCGGCGTGGTGCTCGACTACCGGCTGCCGAAAGGCCGCCCGGCGGTACCACTGCTCGACGCCCAGCGCGCCATCCGCCTGGTACGCGCCAACGCCGCGGCCTGGGGCGTCGATCCGCGACGAATCGGCATCGTCGGCTTCTCGGCTGGCGGCCATCTCGCCGCCAGCGCCGCCGCCCTCGGCGACGCCGGCCAGGTCGCGGCTGCGGATCCGGTCGAGCGGATGTCGAGCCGCCCCGACTTCGCCATCCTGATCTATCCGGTGATCTCGATGCAGGACGGGATGACGCACGGCGGCTCGCGCAGTAATCTGCTCGGAGCCAAACCGACGCCGGAACTGATTCAGCGTTTCTCGCTCGAACGTCAGGTGAATGCGCTGACCCCGCCGGTCTACCTCGCGCACGCGCTCGACGACCACGTGGTGCCGATCGACAACAGCCGCGCCTTCGCCACGGCGATGCGCGCGGCCAAGCGCCCGGTCGAACTCCTGGAACTGCTGACCGGCGGCCACGGTTTCAACGGCTACCAGGGCCCGAGCTGGGACGCCTGGCAGGCGGGCAGCCTCGCCTGGCTGGCCACCCTCGAGATGATTCCCGCGGCCGACGCGAAGTGATGATCGCCTTCAGCGACCTGGCAGTGGGTGTTCTGCGCAGCCGCGTTCATCCGCCGGCAATTCAGGTCGAGGCCGTGGCCACCCACTCGCGCGCCAGCGTGTCGAGGTCGCGCTCTCCCGGGGCCTGACCGTCGCGGGCGAAGGAGCGGCGTTCCAGGTCAGCGATGACGGCTCCCAGGCGGGCGCGCCCGGCGGCATCCAGGCTGCTGGTGGGATCCGCCAGCACGGCTCTGAGCACCGCCAGGACGGTGAAGGGGGTCAGGCGTTCCGGCAGCACGTGGCGTGGCCCGCTTGGCGGCTGTGCCAGCCGGCGGCGGCGCCAGAGCCACCCCACCAGCCCCAGTCCCACGGCCACTGCCAGAGCGATCAGCCACGGCTGCAGTACCACCAGCCACGGTTGCCGTGGTGACAACGATTCCACCGCGGTGGCGTCGAGCAGGTCGGCGTCGTGATAACGCTGACGTTTCACCGTCACGCCCGTCGCGGTCACCGCCGGGAAGGCGAAGCTGCTGGGGATCGCACCCGCCGCGGGCGCGTATTGCACCTGCCACAGGCGTTCGCACAGCGGGCGCACGGTGCCGCTCTCGACCTCCAGCGTCGAAACGGTCGGGCCGCGATCGTCGACGCTGGTGACGGTGAAGCCGGGGACCGCCGTGCCCAGCACGCTGTCGAGCCCACCAATGAGACCCTTGCCGGCGACGCGGATCTCCAGGCGCAGCGTCCCGGCATCCAGCTCGCGGTCGTCCAGGGTGAGGTCGACGCTGGTCACCTCGGCGACGCGGGGTGGCGGCGTGCTGCGGGCATCGATCAGCGTGACGCCCGAGGCCACCGGCAGGATCACCGCGCCGTGGCCATCGGTAAAGTCGAGGTCGAGGTGGACGCTCGGCAGCCGATCGACCGAGGGGTCCTTGGCCTTCAGCACCAGGTACGCCAACGGCATCTCGCGCCAGCCGTCGCGGCCATAGCCATGGCTGGCGACATCGGCGGCATGGAAGGTGATCGACTCGACGGCGAAGTGTTCGCCGAGGGCCTCGCGCAGGTGCTTCTCGACGTCGTTGCGGTAATTGACCTGCTGACCGCCGGAACTCTGCACCTGGTTCTGCAGGTACTTGGCGAAGCCGCCGCTCTCGCGCCCGAGGGCGGTGGTATGGCGCAGCGACAGGCGGGCCCCGAAGGGTACGCCATGACCCACCGCGTTCGCCCCGTCGACCGCGAGATCGAGCTGCATCTCGCCCAGCAGTTCATCGTAGTCGGCGACGATGGTCTTGACCTCGGCGGCCAGCGGATCGTCGCCGATGATGCGCAGGGCGTGGCGCAGGTAACGCGGCTTCAGTTCGGCATTGATCTCATTCAGGCTCTGCACCACCTGCTTCGCGAACAGCTCGCGATGGGTCGGTGCCCATGGGCCCGGCAAGGCGGCGATGGCGTCACGCACCGCCGCCACCTGGTCGCCGTCGGTCTCCTGCTGCCGCGAGAGATAGGACAGGTCGCTCGCTCCCAGAGCGGCGGCGAACCAGCGGGAATAGACCGTGACGTCGGGTTTCATTTCGGACTTTGGCCCCGCCGGCGCCGAGGCTCCGGTCAAGGCCGCGACGTAGGCGTGCGCCGCCTTGGCATACCCGGCGAACGCGGCGTCGCGCAGCGCGGTGTAGGCCGCCAACGGTGCCTGCTGCCCATAGATGAATTCTCCATGGTCGAAGTCGAGGGCGGCATGGACCTGGATGAGCTGCCAAGCGCCTGGGTTTTTTACCAGCGACTGGGCGCAGAGCGTCTTCGCCACGCGGTAGCCGTTCTTGACCTCCGCCACCACCTCGGCGTCGCTGCGTTTGGTTCCCGCCTGCTGCTGGACGCTGGGCTTGCGCCAGGCGTCGGCCAGGCGGCTGCGCATACCTGACACCAGATGCACCAGCACTCCAGCCGGCAGCGCCTGCGGATCGCCCAGCACCGTGGTGATGTCCTCGGCGCGGAAGACCTCGGCGGGACTGTGGCAGGCGATGAAGGCATTGACCAGGTCGGCCGGAGGAACCGGCTCGACGTGGAGCTGGTTGATACGTTGGAGGAGCGTCGCCAGGCGCGCCAGGTTGCGGGTCTGGCGGGCGCGCGTCAGCGGAATGCCACTGCTGGCGCTGGCCCGCTTCTGGTTCTCCTCGTCGCCGTCCTCGACCGTCTGCAGGGAACGGGTGAAACCACGGACCAGGCTGCGCGCCAAGCGCGAGGCCCGCTGCGGTTCGTCCGTGCTGAGGTCCTTGATCAGGGTCAGCGCACGATCGCGATCGTCACTGCGGCAGACGAATTCTCCGACCAGGCTGCGCAGGCGCTGGGCCAGCGAACTGTCGAGCAGGGCCAGCCACGCCGGCGTCGGTGCGCTGGCCAGGAGATCAGCGACCGGCAGCGGCTGGTGCTCACGCTGGTTCCCATTGTTCCGCCGGTTGCCGCCACTGCGGTTCTGCAGGTACTGGTTGCGGAAATGCCGTCGGTAGACCGGGATCTGCGACGGTTGGATCTGGCCCAGGTAGGGCTTCATCTGGTCGCGGATGTATTTCTCCAGCTCGCTGTTGGGATCGTCATCGCCGTCGTCGAGCATGACCAGGGCGGCCTCGTTGAGCCAGCCGAGCGAGAGCAGGTCGAGCGTGGTACGCCAACGCTGGATCTGCGCGGCGTCGACCGCCAACAGGCCCGTCACCACGCGGTGCTGGCTCAGCAGGGCGCTGCGTCGCTGGTCTTCCGACTTGGCTTCCATGGCGCCGGTGACCTGCGCGGCCACGGCGGCGAACAGCGCCTGACCGAGTTCCGGCCGCTGCGTGTACAGGCTGCGCAGCCAGGCATCACCGCTGGCGGTCGGCACCTCGCCGAGCAGCCCCAGGCAGCGCGCGACCGCACGCGTACGGACCTCGACCAGTTCGGGGCGCGGATCGGTGTGCTGGAGGATGGCCAGGCTCAGCTCCCAGGCTTTGAGCAGGTCGGCCGGCCGACGGTGTTCGCGCCCGGTGGCGGCGAGGAAACGCGCATGCAGATCGAGGGTCACATCGTCGCCTGCCGCCATGGCCGCGCCCAGCGGCGGCAGGAAGGCGCCGGCTTCGATGACCCGGTCGGCCGCCAGCAGCAACGCGGCGGCACGCCCGCGATGCACCGGGTCGGTACCACCGAAATGGGCGGTGCCGGCCTCCAGGCGGGCGACCAGGCTGCCGGTGGTGCCGACCAGGGCGATGCTGTTCCTGAGGACGGTGCCGAGCAGGTTCAAGCGTGGCTCGGTGAGCTCCCCCGGAGCGACCTCGGCGAGGTCGATCACCTCGCTCGGCAGCAGTTGGCCGTGGTGTTCGACCAGTTGGCTCAGCACGTGGTCATAGACCTTGGCCGCGTCCGCGTCCGGCAGTGCGCCCAGCGTGGTGCGCACCGCCGGCCATGCCCCGGCCTGCAGGTCGGTGGCGAAACTCTCGGCGGCATCCTTGCCCAGGGTTCCGGTCATCACCCGCGCCATGGCTTGTAATGCCAATGGTGGCAGGCGGTGATACTCGCGTTCGAGGAGTTTGCTGGCGAGGGATGCTTCCGATTCCTCGGTGGCGGCTGGCTCGGTAGGAGCGGTGACCGTGGTCTCCGACTCCACCGCTCCTCCCATCGCCACCAGCGCCAGCAGGGCGGGGACCATGACACGTGAGCGGGCGGGGAGCAGGGCAGGAGGCATGGTGGTTCCGATCGCAGAGCTCATGACCCGCCCTCGGCGCGCTCACCTTTGCCGGCGTCACGCTCCTTGCGCATCTCCTGGCGGACGTCCGGGGTCTCTTGGTTCCCCGACTTCGGCTGTTCGCTGCGGGATTCGCGCTGTTTACGTTTCTTCTGGCTGAGGCTCTGGCAATTGCCGGAGCACTTCTTGGGCAGGGGCAGCCCCTTGAGCTCGCTCAGGTCCAGGCGCTGCAGGCGCACCGCCGATTCGAGGTTCTTGGCGCTGATCTCGGCTTCACCGGCATCGGCCGCGGTCTCCGTCAGGAGGCGGAAATGCTGGCGCGCGGCGTCGGCCTCCGCCGTCCATTCCTCGGTGCTGGCGCCTTCGAGCCGCATCAGCCAGGCCGCGTGGTAATGGGCTTCGCCGAGTTCGCTGCGCGTCGCCCGCGCCAAGGCACCCTGCCCTTCGCCGGCTTCGCCGAGACGCTTGAGCAGGTCGCTCATCTGATCCATGCCCTGCAGCAGTTCGCCACTCGCGGCGGTGACCACCGCCTGTTCCAGCTCGATCGGTGGCCGCGCCGGGTCCTCCGGCGGCAGGGCGGCGAGAGCCGCCGCAAAGGCCTGGGTGGCTGCCTCATGATCGGCACGCGCCGCCGCCGCACGTGCGCAGGTCAGGTGCGCCGATGCCACGTCGCGGGCGAGGGCCGGCTGGCCCGGACCGTAGTGCCAGGCGATGGCGATCAGCGGCACCGTGCACCAGGCCAGGATGGTGATTCTACGCGGCAGCATGGCGGGGACTCCTGGGCGGACGGACGGGACAAGGACCACCGGCTAATGCGAGCACGACCGGCAGCAGGGCGAGCAGTGCGGCGCCGGCGGCGACCGCGGCGAGTGCCAGCTCGCCCAGCCCTGCGCGCTGATGATCACCACGGGCGGGAAAGAGCTCCGCCAGCAGGTCGCTGGGCACCTGGCGACGGTTGCCGTCGTGATACCAGCCGCCCAAACGACCGGCGAGCTGGCGCAGCGTCGCGGCTTCCTGCCGCGAGAGGTGGCCGGCGATGCTCAGTCCGCGGCTGGGGTCGCCGACGCCGATGACCAGCGTCCCGGCGAAGGCCGGCGGCAGGCGCAGCGCCTGCGTCGGGGCCACGCTGTCGCCATCGCTGATCACCACCAGCCGGGCCTGTCCGGACGGCCAGGCCTGCGGCTTGGTGGCGGCGCCGGCTTCGCCGCCCTGGGCGAGCAGGCCGCAGGCGGAGATGGCCTCGTAGAGGTTGGTCTTTCCTGGCGTGAAGGCGTGTTCGAGCGGCAGGTCGTCGAGCACGTTGCGCACCACCTCGGGATCGATGGTATCGACCACCACCGGGCGCGCGCCGTTGTAGAGCGCGACGATGCTCACGCGCACGCCCGCCAGATCGGCGCGCGCCAGCAGGGAACGCAGCACCTCGCGTGCACGCTGGGCGCGCGACTCGCGGCCGTCGGGGCCGGCATCGACGAGATCCATGCTGGGCGAGACATCGAGGGCGATGACCAGGCGTTTGGCGGCGACGTCGCGCGTGGTACCGGCCAGATCCCCAGGCGCATTCAGCAGCAGGGTGGTCAAGCCCCAGGCCAGCAGCGTCGCGGCGGCGATGCGCAGCAGCGGGGTCGCCGCGGTCCACGGTCGCGGCGCGCCACCGCTGAAGGCGAGCAGGGCGATGCGCCGGCAGCGTCGTCGATGCAGCAGCTCGCCCACGGCGACCACGCTGGCGCTCAGCAAAGCAATGCCCACGGGGGAGATCACCATGGCGTGAATCGCAGTTTCAAGGTGGCCAGACCGAACAGCGCCAGGAGGGCGAGCCCGGTGAGCGCGAACGGGCGGAAATGGTCGACGCGGGTTTCGGCGGTGGCGGCGAAGGTCGCCGGCTTCATGCGATCGATGTGCGCGAAGACCCCTTTCAGCGCCTGCGGATCAGTGACACCGAAAGCTGCGCCACCGCTGGCGCTGCAGATCGCCTGCAGTTCATCCTGTGGCTGACCGTAACCGATATAGATCATGAACAGCGTGATGCCGCGGCTGCGGAAGGCATGGCTGAGTTCGGGGATGGTCTCCTGGTTCACGTCCTGGCTCTGGCCGTCGGAGACCAGGATCACCATGCGGTCGGCGGGTGCAGGGTGACGCGTGGTCTCGACGTCATTGGTGGCCGCGAGCGAGTCCATGGTCGCCAGGCAGGTGCGCAGCGCCTTCGCGATCTGGGTGCCGCCGAAATGATGCGGCAGTTTTTCCGGTCGCAGCCACGGGATCGATTGGCGGATCACCGCCAGGTCCTTGGTCCCTGGGACCCAGCGCAGGGCCTCGTTGCCGAACATGGTCAAGCCGAAGGCATCCCCGACCCGCTGATTGGTGAAATCGCTGATCGCCCCCATCGCCGCATCGAATGCGGTCGAGGTGCCGAACTCGCTGTTCATGCTGCCCGACACATCGAGGCAGAACTCGATCGAGGTCAACACGCGCTCTGCTTGCGGCGTGGCGATGCGTTGCGGCCGGGCCAGCAGGACGATGGCGCAGGCCAGGAGCAGCGCCGGCAGCACATTCGCGCCCAGCACCAGCGCGTGCAGCCAGCGTCGGTGCGGCCGCGCACCGTGATCGAGCGGCAACGCCACACGCCGGCCACGGCGCAGGAGCTCCCAGGCGGCCAAGGCGAATGGCAGCACCAGGAGCAGCAGCAGAGCGGGATGGGCGAAGGTCATGAGCGAGGTGCCGCGAGGATCGACGCGGATGGAATCGCCGGTGCATCGTGATAAGGCGCCAGCAGAGCGGCGACATCCACCCTGGCCTGACCTGGGCGCGCATGCAGCCAGCCATCGAGCTGGCGCAGCAAGGCCCCCGCCTGGGGGTGGGCGCGCAACTGCGCCATCGCCGTCGGGGCATCGAGATGCTGCAGACCGAGGCGTCCCCGCCAGTGGGCGAGCAGCAGGCGTTCTAGGGTCGCCTGCGCCTGGGTATCGAGCCCGCCGCCGCGGGCCCGGTCGATCAGTGCGCGCAACTGTTCGGCCAAGCTCGCGCGCACCTCCGGCGCTGGCACCTCCGGTCGGCGCTGACGGCGCCACCACAACGGCAGCAGCGCCAACCAGGCAAGCCCCGCCACCAGCATTCCCAGTTGGTAACCACCGAACCGCACAGGCGCCGGTGCCGGGCCGGCGAGGAGATCCCCAGGCACGCCGGGGGGCAGCAGCGCGTGCACGTGGACGGTGATGGGTGCGGTGTCGGCGCGTGGTCGGCCCTCGACGTCGACCAGGTGGCGTCCCAGGTCGTAGGAGCCTGGCACCGCGCCGATGAAACGCAGATCGTAACGGGTGCCGGTCGGCACCACCTCGCGCTCGGCGATGCGTACCACCAGCGCCGCACGCGGCTCAGCCGGCAGCGCCTGCAGGGCCGGCTGGGCCAGGACCACGCTGAGCGCGCCTTCGCGGCCGACGGTGGAGCTCGCCTCCGTGGCCATCAGGACCGGGCTCAGGCCCACCCACCACAGGCCCACCAGCAGGATTCTCATCGGGCGTGGCTCCGGCGGTCGCGCTCGGCGAGGAAACGCCGCACGACCGGAATGAACGGTCGCTCGATCGGCAGCAGCAGGTGGTCGATGCCGGCCTGGGCCAGGGCGCGTCCCGGGATGCCCGCCAGCCAGCCGCCGCGGCCGCTGCTGGTGAAATCGGCGCCGGTCTCCGACTCGGCCAGCCGCATGATGCCAGCGCCGTGCAGCGAGTGCTCGGCGGGGTCCTGCGGCTGGATGACCACGCAGTCGTGTTGCACCGCCAGGCGCTTGATCGCCATCACCGCCTCGGAGTCGTGCAGATCGCTGATCACCACCACCAGGCAGCGGCTGGTCAGCAGCGAGCGCAATTCACCGACCCGCCGCGCCAGCAACGTGCGTTCGCCGCTGGCGGCGACGTGGCGACGCAACTGGTGCAGCCAGACGAAGACCTGGCCCTGCGAACTCGACAGCGGCATACGCAGCGGCATCTCGCCACAGCCGAGCACACCGACCGGACTGGCGCGCTTGAGCGCCGCCAGGGCCAGGCCGCCGGCCAGCAACACCGCCAGTTCATATTTCCCAG
>JANPIY010000791.1:0-15366 GCA_031425255.1 Planctomycetota bacterium | reverse complement strand
GAACTCGGCGGCAACAACGCCCTCGTCGTCACGCCGCAGGCCGATCTCGACCTCGCGCTGCGCGCGATCGTCTTCGCCGCGGTCGGCACCTGCGGCCAGCGCTGCACTTCGCTGCGTCGCCTCATCGTCCATCGCTCGCTGATGGCACCATTGGTGGCGCGCCTCAGTGCGGTCTATGGCCGGCTGCGCATCGGCGATCCGCGCCAGGAGGGCGTGTTGATCGGTCCGCTCATCGATGCGGCCGCGGCCACGGCGATGGACGCGGCACTGGAGCGCGCACGCGCCCAGGGCGGCACGGTCAGCGGCGGCGGCCGGGTGACCACGGGCGTGCCGACCGGCGGAGCCTACGTCCGCCCGGCGCTGGTGACCATCGACCACACGGCGGAGGTGGTGCAGCAGGAGACCTTCGCGCCGATCCTGTATGTCTGCCCCTACGACACCATCGAGCAGGCCATCGCGCTGAACAACGGCGTGCCGCAGGGCCTGTCCTCGGCGATCTTCACCAGCGACGTGCGCGAGGCGGAACTCTTCCTCTCGCCCAGCGGCAGTGACTGCGGCATCGCCAACGTCAACATCGGCACCAGTGGCGCAGAGATCGGCGGCGCCTTCGGCGGCGAGAAGCTCACCGGCGGCGGCCGCGAGTCGGGCAGCGACGCCTGGAAGGCGTACATGCGCCGCACCACCAACACCGTCAACTACTCCCGCGAACTGCCGTTGGCGCAGGGGATCCGCTTCGACGTGTGACGGTGGTGGCGAGGGATATCGGAGCGGACAGCCGACAACCAGCCACAGAGCCCACGGAGCTCACGGAGGGCGCAGAGCGGAGCCTTGAGCCTCCCCCCTCTGTGCTCTCTGTGGGCTCTGTGGCTAGGCCGTCCGCTGTCCGCTGTCGGCTGTCGGTTGTCGATGGCCACCCGTCGTTTGGAAACCGTCGCTTGATGGCGAGACTGCTCAGATACGCCCATGACCACCGACTACCTGATCATCGGCGCCGGCGTCATCGGCCTGACCATCGCGCTGGAGCTGCGCCAGCGCTTCCCGCGCGCGACCATCACCGTACTGGAGAAGGAGGCCGCCGCCGGCCAGCATGCCAGCGGACGCAACAGCGGCGTCCTGCATGCGGGCTTCTATTACAGCGCCGATAGCTTGAAGGCGCGTTTCTGCCGCGACGGCAACCGCGCGCTGCGCGACTACTGCACCGCCCGCAATCTGCCGCTGAATCCCTGCGGCAAACTGGTGGTGGCGAAAAACCACAGCGAGTTGGCGGGACTCGACGAGCTCCATCGCCGGGGCGTGGCCAACGGCGTGCAGGTGGAGCTGATCTCCGCGGCCGATGCCCGGCGCATCGAGCCGCGGGTGCTGACGGTCGAGCGCGCGTTGTGGTCGCCGACCACCGCCTCGGCCGATCCGCTGCTGGTGATCGCCAGCCTGGCGCGCGACGCGGTGGATGCGGGCATCATCCTGCGCACCGGCAGTGCTTATCGCAGCGGCGGTCCAGGGCGGGTCATCTCCGGCGACGGGCCGCTCGACGCCGGCTACATCATCAACTGCGCCGGGCTCTATGCCGACCGCGTGGCCAAGGATTTCGGTTTCTGCCAGCGCTACACCATCCTGCCGTTCAAAGGGCTGTACCTGTACAGCGATGAACCCGCCGGGGCGCTCACCACCAACATCTATCCGGTACCGGATCTCAAGTTTCCCTTCCTGGGCGTGCACTTCACCGTCACCGTCGATGGCCACACCAAGATCGGGCCCACGGCCATTCCCGCGTTCTGGCGTGAACAGTACGAGGGCTTGGAACACTTCGACCTCGGCGAACTGATCGAGATCGCGACCCGCGAGGCCTCGCTGATGATTTCCGCCGGCTTCGATTTCCGCGGCCTCGCGCTGCAGGAGATGAAGAAGTTCTCGCCCTCCTTCCTGGTCGGCCAAGCCGCGCAGCTGCTGGCCGGGGTCCACCACGAGGACTACCGCCGCTGGGGCCGTCCCGGCATCCGCGCCCAGCTCCTGGATCTGGAGACCCGCACGCTGGTGATGGACTTCGTGGTCGAGGGCGATCACCAGTCGCTGCATGTGCTCAATGCGGTATCGCCAGCGTGGACCTGTGCGATGCCCTTTGCCGCGCACGTGGTCGATCAGGTCGTGCGCCTGCGCGACGGCGCGAGCAGCAAGGACTGATCACTCAGCGGTGAAGACCTGGAAGTCAGGTTTAAACCGCAGAGGCCGCAGAGGGCGCAGAGGTGAGCCATCCCAGCTCTGCGCCCTCTGCGCCCTCTGCGGTTAATTTCTGCGCTTAATCCGTGTGGGCCTTCTCGTATGGCAGGCCGCCGACCGCCGCGAGCGCGCTAGGCGAGGATTCCTCGACCACGTGCCATGGCCGCTGCCGGGCGATCAGCCAGCGCACGCCCAGCACGTCGCGCACGCCGCGGAACAGGCGGTTGGCGATGCCATACTTGCTGCGGCCGCCCAGGCGCGGGCGATGATGGACCGGCATCTCGGCGATGCGGCCGCCCTGCATACGCACCAGCGTCGGCAGGAAACGGTGCATGCCGTCGAAACGTGGGAGCGACAGCAGGGCTGCGCGCCGTACGACGCGGGTGGAGCACCCGGTGTCGACCACCGCGGCACCGGTCAACCAGGTGCGCACGCGGTTGGCGATGCCGCTGCTGAGGCGCCGGACCCAGCCGTCGTGGCGCCGAGTGCGGATGCCGTTGATCAGGTCGAAGGATTCCGCGCGCGCGCGCGCCAGCAGCCGCGGCAGGTCGGCGGGGTCGTTCTGGCCATCGCCGTCAAGGGTGGCGATCCAGTCGGCGCGCGCCGAGAGCACGCCTGCCAACAACGCGGCCGATTGGCCACACGTGCGTTCGAGACCAAGGAAGCGCTGCGGCGCAGACAACGCCCGCAGGTGTACGCGCGTCGCATCGACCGAGCCGTCATCGACCCACACCACCTCCCAGGCGAATCCGACGTTGGCGAAGGCCTGCGCGATCTCGTGCCCCAGGGTGGGGATGGCGGCGGCCTCATCGCGCACCGGGATGACGATCGAGAGCAGCGGTGCCAGCGGTGCGTCCGGCGCGTCGCCACGGTTCACGGGCGGGGTACCAGTTCTTCCCATTGCGCATCCCGGTACGGCGTGCGCACGGTCAGCCATTCGATCACCCGCGGCTCGCGGGCGATACCGTGGTCGTTCTGCCAGCCATAGATCACCGCCACCTGCTGGTCGCGTTGTTCGCGCACGCTGAACAGCGGCATCAGTCCGGTGTTGGTGGCCAGCGCATTCAGGCGCAGCACCTCCTGGTCGAGGGCGCGACGCTGCGCGGCATCGAGCACCTTCCCAGGAACCACTATCAGGACATTGGAACCGTCGACCACCGCCAGGGGCTGCTCGCCCGAGATCTTCGCCGGCGGCGCTTGGCGCGGAACATACCCCGCCGGCGGCTGCCGGGCCCAGCCGCTCTCGCCATCCACCAGCATGAAGCGGGTCGTCCCGTCAGGACCCGGGCGATAACGGATCTGCCACCACCGGCGCCCGCGCTCGTCGGCCTCGGCCGGCGGCAGCGCCTCGACCGCGTCGCCCCAGATCAGGCCGTCGCGCAGTTGGAGGTTGTAGGCGTTCGAGACCACCTGTGCGCGCGTGATCGGGGTACGGTCCTCGCAGCCTGCGACCAGCACCAGCACCACCCCAGCCAGCAATATCCGTCGCATGCCGTTCATCCTCCAGCCCTGGGGCTGGCGCTTTGTAGGTCGCCGTGGCGAGCGTTACAACGCCCATGGCGCCGTTCCATGCGCCCAGCCACCGTGTGGGATCCAGCCCAATGCTGTTGAGCTCATGAAGAAGAATGGGCCGCAGAGACGCAGAGACGCAGAGGAAAGGCAAAGCAGAGTCATTTTCACCTCTGCGCCTCTGCGGCTCTGCGGCCAAATTTCTTAGCTTTACAGCATTGGGAATCAGCCGCGGCCGAGCGCGTCCAGTTGGTCCTCATCGTAGCCGAGGTAGTGCCCGAGCTCGTGATAGAGCGTCTGCTGGACCTCGCGGTCGAACTCGCGGCGGCCGGAGCAGCCGTGTTCATGGCTGCGCCGGAACAGGTAGATGCGCGGCGTCAGTTGGGCCTCGCCGCCCTCCTGGAGGTCGCCGCGTTCAGCCCCGACGAACAGCCCCATCACCTCCGGCTCATCGAAACCCTCGAGCAGGACCGGTTCGGCATAGTCGGCCAGGACCAGCGAGACCTCTTCCAGGGCGCTCTTCAACTTCGGCGGCAGGGTATCGCCGGCGGTCTCCACCGCGTGCTGGAAATGCCGCCAGCTGACGCGGAAGGGTGCCTGCAAGGGCTCGCTCTTGGCTTTCGCCCCGCGCATGAAGGCCTTGTCGGCCATGCGGTAGTCGCCGATACGTTCGAGACAGCAACCGTACCAGAACCACGCTTCGCCGTGCTGCGGCTGATCCTCGACCAGCTTCTTCGCCGCCGCCGTCGCGCGTGGGATCTCATCCTGGCGGTAGGCCTCCCAGATGATCGCCAGGCCATCGGCCAGCCGGGCATCGGCCTCGCTGTCGGCATCTTCGGCATCGTCTTCCGGCGGATCAGGTTCGTCGCTCATCGCGGGGCATTGGAACATCTGCTACGCGCAGCGCCACCAGCAGGGTGGAGAAGGCAGCGTGAGAAGGCATTCACCGCAAAGCCGCCAAGGGCGCAAAGGATTGCCGCGAAGAGTGTACTCCAGACACGGGGTTCCCTTCCTTTCCACTTTGCGCTCTTTGCGGCTTTGCGGTGAGTGCTCCGCACTACTTCTTCGCCAATGCCTCCAGGTAGTCGAGCAGCGACGCGAACTCGCGCAGCGTCAACTGGTCGACCGTGCCGGGTGGCATCATCGACTGCGGCAGCTTGGTGCGCGAGGTGATGTCGGCGACGGTGATCGGCACCTCCTGCGCCGCGAGGTTGCGCAGGATCAGCCGGTCGGCGGATTCGAAGGTCACGAAACCCATCTGCTGGGCGCCGTCCTTGGTCGCGATCAGGTTGGTGATGAAGCCCTGCGCCACTGTCTTGTTGGGGTCGAGGATGTTCTCGGCCAGTTCCGGACGCTGGTAGGTGGTGGCGATGGTGCCCAGGTACGGACCCTTGGGCTTCTGGTCGGCGGTGGTGGTATGACAGCCGACACAGCCCTGCTTGGTGAAGAGCTGTTCGCCCAGGCTGACGTCGCCCTTGAGCGCGACGACCTGTTTGAGCACCTCGGCGCGGGTGAGCGAGGCCACCTTCGGCGTGGTGTCGGCCGCCTGCTGGGCGAGGCCGAGCTTGTCGGCCGAATTCTTGGCCGCCTTCGCTACGTCCTTGTCGCTGCTGCCGAGTGCGGCTTTCACCCGCTCGGCGTGGCCGCCGAGCTTGTCCTTGGCGATGGCGCCCAGGATGCGCGCCAAACGCTTGGGATCAGCCGACGCGTCATCGATCGCCTGGCTCGCCTGCGCGCGCACCTCAACCGACTGGTCCTTCGCCACCGCCATGGCCAGCAGCATGCCTTCGGCCATGGTGGCACCGGGGCCCTGCGCGGCGAGCTGCGCCAACACCGCAACGTGGTTGCCGAGTCTGGGCGAGCCGAGCAGCGCCGTGCGCGCGGTGTTCATCTCGCGGTCGTTGCCCTTCATCTTGCCGAGCGATTCGAGCGCCTGGAACGAGGCGCTCACGCCCTCGGCGCTGTCGACCTTGGCCAGGGCCACCACCGCGCTGACGTAGGTGCTCATGGCCGCCGACGGCAGGCGCGCGGCCTGGATCAGCAGCGGCACTCCTTCCGCCGGAATGTCATCGGCGGTGGCGAGCTGCCCGGCCATGGCTGGGATGTGGGCCGGGTCCTGCTTGGCGAGGGCCAGGATGCGGAGCAGCGCGTCCTGCGATCTGATGCGGTTGCGGTTCATCTCCGCCACCAGGAAGGCGGCCTCCGCTGGCGCCCCCTGCGCCAGCGTGGCCTTGAGCGCAGCGAGCACCGTCGGGGTCTCGGCCCAGGGGTCGGGCTGATAGTACGGGCCGCGGGTGTCCGGTCGGGTGCCCCAGCTATCGCCCTTCCATTCGCCTTCGATGAAGTGCAGACGGCAGAGCGCGCTGAGCAGGCCACGTCGCAGGTCGGCATCGGTGGCATTATTCAGGCGGGCGATCAGGCCGTCGACTGCGGCCTTGGTATGCAGCATCGCCACTCCGCGCAGCGCGGCGGTGCGCACCACCGGGGTGGTGCTGCTGCGGTCGATGAGGTCGAAACATACCTGGGCGTCGCCCTGGAATCCCAGGCCGCGGGCGATGGTGTGGGCGATGCGCTGGTCCTGCGCCGCCAGCGGCGCGGCCAGGGGGATGACCTCGGCCAATTGTTTCGCGCGCGCCGCGGCGATCACCGCCTGCAGCACGATGCGCGCATCCGTGAAGTCGATCGCCGCCACGGTGACGGGTGAGGCGCGGTCGCCGGCGAAGCGCAGGTCGTATTCGACCAGCGCATCGCCCGCCGCGCGTTTCGGCATGGTCTTCGGCGGGGTGGGCGTCTGGTGCAGGGCGGCCAAGGCGATCACCCGCACCGCTAGTGGCTTGGTCACATCATTGGCCAGGGCCATGACGCCTGCCGGCAGGGCGGTGCCGGCCTGGGCACGGTGGATCAGCTCGCGCTGCGCCGCCAGGCGGCGGCGATGGCTGCCGTTCTCCAGCTCCTTGACCAGGGCGGCGGCGTCGGCCTTGGCCACCTCCAGCAGCGGCGCGCTCGGCGCACCCTTGGCCCGGACGCGGACGAGGTAGCCGACATCGGTACCGGCCCAGTTGAACACCGCACCCTTCCAGCTCGCGACGTAGAGGTTGCCCATGGCGTCGACGTCGGCGTCGCAGGGCTTGGTGACCTTGACGATCTGCTTCGGCTTCTCGGTCTCCTCGAAGGAGGCGCCGACGCGCTTGACGCTGTGGCGACTGATCGCGCCGGTGCCCCAGTCGACGGTGAAGGGCGCCCCGCTCCAGGCCCCGAAGGCCGGCTCGTCGATCCACACCGCGCCACAGCCCGAGCCGCCGCCGTAATCGCTCAGCGGCTTGATGTGCTCATCGGCGAAATGTTTGTACAGCCACGGATAACCGTGGTTCTCCAGGCCGGTGAAATAGTGGAAGCGCACGTCCCAGCCGCCGCCGTCGTTGGTATTGTCACGGGTGAAATGGTCGAGCAGCGGACTGGTGGCGACCTCGAGGATGTTGCGCGTGCCGGTGGCGAAGACTTCCAGGCCGGTGCCGTCGGTGCGCACGCGCACCACCCCACCCGCACGGTGCTGGATCTTCGCGCCGTCGGCGCCGGTCGCGGCCATGATGCCGAAGTCGCCGCCAGCGATGTAGAGGTAGCCGTCGATGCCGAGTTCGACGCCGTTGGTGGCATGGTCGGCGGCCCGATCCTTGAAGGTCCAGCCGATGCCCGTGACCAGGATCTTCTGCTCGTCGGACACACCATCGCCGTCCTTATCGATGAACGCGCTCAGGTGCGGCGGATGCACGACGTAGAGGCGGTCGCGGGCCCAGGCCACGCCGCGCGGCGAATCGACGTCCTTGACGAACAGCTTGGTCTCGTCCGCCCGGCCATCGCCATCGGTGTCGCGCAGACGCACGATGCGGCCGCGGTGGGGCGCGCGACCCTGGGCGCCGTTGCCATCGCTGCCGACATAGACCACGCCATCAGGCGCAGCGGCGACGAAGACCGGGTAGTTCACCATCTGCGAGGGCGCGAACAGCGTGGCCTCGAAGCCCTCCGCGACCGTGACGTCCTTCATCATCGCCGCTTCCTGCTCGGCGCTGAGCTTGACCGCCGCGAGCGGGTTGATGCCGGCATCCTTGTACGGATCGGCCTCGCCCGCGCTCACGAGGGCACCCGGCAGCAGGGCGAGGAGGGCGAGGTGATGGGAGAGCGGCAGGCGGCGGGTGGTGAGCATGGTGCAATGGTACCAGCGAGGACCACCCGGTGTTGTGTCGGAATCCGTCGACCCTGCGAGCCGGCCATTGCGCCGCGGACGACGGTCACATGCTGCCGCGCATTCCTGGGGGAGGCCTGTTGAGAGGCCTGAGAGTCCGTCCGCGCTGCGCAGCAGCACCGACGGTGACCCCTGCACCTGATCCGGGTCATGCCGGCGTAGGAAAAGGATCTCCCGCATGCTGATTACCTAGTCCCTCCGTCCCACGATCCCGGCTCGCGACCGCTGCCTGCGGCTGGTCCGCCCCTCTTTTCCCACCCCCCATCCTGCCAGGTTTCCATGCGCACCTACGTTTCCAGCCGTATCGGCCAGCCCAACATCACCCAGCTGCACTATGCTCGCCAGGGCATCACCACCGAAGAGATGAAACGCGTGGCCGAGCGCGAGGACCTCAGCCCCGAACTGGTGCGCAACGAAGTCGCCCGCGGGCGCATGGTGATCCCCGCCAACGTCAACCACCGCAATCTCGACCCGATGGCCATCGGCATCGCCGCCAAGTGCAAGATCAACGCCAACATCGGCAACAGCGCGGTGACCAGCGACGAGGAGATCGAGCTGGAGAAGCTCACGGTCGCAACGAAATACGGCGCCGACACGGTGATGGACCTCTCCACCGGCGGCGGTCTCGACACCATCCGCGAGCTGCTGATCAAACACAGCCCGGTGCCGCTCGGCACGGTACCGATCTACCAGGCGGTGCAGCAGGTCGACAAGGTCACCGACCTCACCATCGAGGGTTTTCTCGAAGTCATCGAACACCAGGCCAAGCAGGGCGTCGACTACATGACGCTGCACGCCGGCGTGCTGCTGCGCTTCATGCCCTACATCAGCAAACGCAAGATGGGCATCGTCAGCCGCGGCGGCGCCTTGATGGCGGAATGGATGATGCATCACCATAAGGAAAACCCGCTCTACACCCACTGGGACCGGGTGTGCGCCATCCTCAAGAAGTACGACGTCACGGTCTCGCTCGGCGATGGCCTACGCCCTGGGTGCCTGGCCGACGCCAGTGACGAAGCGCAATTCGCCGAACTCGGCATCCTCGGCGAGCTGACGCTCAAGTGCTGGGAACACGGCGTGCAGGTGATGGTGGAAGGCCCCGGCCACGTGCCGATGGACCAGATCGAGATGAACATGAAGAAGGAGCAGGAGGTCTGCCACGAGGCGCCGTTCTACGTCCTCGGCCCGCTGACCACCGACGTCGCGCCCGGATACGACCACATCACCAGCGCCATCGGTGCCGCGATCGCCGGCTGGCACGGCGCGTCAATGCTGTGTTACGTCACGCCCGCCGAGCACCTCGGCCTGCCCAACCTCGAAGACGTCCGCCAGGGCGTCATCGCCTACAAGATCGCCGCCCACGCCGCCGACATCGCCCGCCACCGCAAGGGCGCGCGCGACTGGGACGATGCGATGAGCGACGCGCGCTGGTCCTTCGACTGGAACAAGCAGTTCGCCCTGGCGATGGACCCCGAACGCGCGCGCGAGAAGCACGACG
Organism: Planctomycetota bacterium; assembly: GCA_031425255.1. GTDB lineage: Bacteria > Planctomycetota > UBA11346 > UBA11346 > UBA11346 > BOG-1363. Next base: position 5,905 of record JANPIY010000791.1, on the reverse strand, counting down.
CCACGCTCAGCCACGATGCCTTCAAGACCGCGGAATTCTGCTCGATGTGCGGCCCCAAGTTCTGCTCCTACAAGAACAGCCAGGACGTCACCGCGGCGTGGAAGAAATACGTCGAGGAGACCGGGGGCAAAGGCGAAGCCGCCCACCTGCCCGAGTCGATCCTCAACGCCACCGACGCCGGCGTGCACGCGGTGATCGCTGCCGCCGGCGCCGGTCATGCTCCTGGTGAACTCGCCGCGCAAGCCGCGCGCGAACGTCAAGCGGAGCGCAAGGCGATGTTGGCGCAGAAGGGCTGAGCGCCGAGAGCACCGATTGGAAACGCCGCCCGGAAGCGCCGACTTCAGTCGGCCAGCGCCATCCTCCGAAAACGACGATTTCAAGCGGCCGGATCCGGACCGGAAGGACATCACGCATCCGACGATGCCGGATGGATCGCCCCGACCGACTGAAGTCGGCGCTCCCAGGGCTCCCAGCCTCACGCCCAGTGATTGACCGGCCCGAGGCCGCCGCCGATGGCCGGGGCGGTGTCGATGGCGTGGTGGACGTAGGCTTTCGCTCGGCGCGTGGCTTCGGTCAACGCGTACCCCAGGGCGAGGTGCGCGGTCACCGCGGCGGCGAAGGTGCAGCCGGTGCCGTGCGTCGAGCGGCTGGCCAGGCGCAGCGCCGGGAGCTCGACCTCGCCAGCGGCGGTGACCAGCAGGTCGGCGGCGAGCGGGCTGTCGCCGGCGCCGCCGGTGATCAACACCGCGCGCACGCCGGTCTGCAACAACACGCGGGCGGCCGCGCGCGCTGACCGCAGATCCGTCACCGCCACGCCGCTGAGCGCCGCCGCCTCGTGCCAGTTCGGCGTCACCACGCTGGCCAGGGGCAGCAGGCGCGTCACCAGCGCGCTCACCGCATCGGCCGGCAACAGGTGGTGGCCGTGTTTGGAGATCATCACCGGATCGACCACCAGTTGCGCGCCATGCAGATTGCGGTCGAGGAAGGCCGCCACCCGTTCGATCACGGCTGCGGAACCGATGGCGCCGGTCTTCACCGCGACCGGCGGCAGATCGCTGAACACCGCTTCCAGTTGCGCCTCGACCGCGTCCCCCTCCACCAGGTCGACCCGCGTCACGCCGCGGGTGTTCTGCGCGGTGATCAGCGTGACCACGCTGGTGCCGAAGACGCCGAAGCGATGGAAGGTCTTGAGATCGGCCTGCAGTCCGGCGCCACCCGATGGATCGGAGCCGGCGATGGTGAGGACGAGCGGAGGATTGCGCGGGGCGGCGGACATGGGCCGGAGAGGATCGGCGCGCGCGCGGCGACGGCAATGCCACCGGCGGGCTCTGCTGTCGCACCCGTGGCACGAGCGCCTCGCCCATGTTTAAAGCCAACGAAGAAGAATTGGCCGCAGAGGCGCAGAGACGCAGAGGAAGGCGAAGCCGGGTCTTTTTCGCCTCTGCGCCTCTGCGCCTCTGCGCCTCTGCGGCCAAATATCTTAGCTTATCCGTATGAGCGAGACGCCCGTGGTTAGGGGGCAGCATCTGATACGCCGATCGTAAACGGTATGCTCGTGCCACTCGCACTCCGGTTGCTGCCGATTGCGGTGATCGACGCCCTCGCTACGACCCCCGCCGCACCAGGGGGAGGTCCGGCGGGGACCTGAGAGGCACGGCATCCCGTGCGACCCCATCTGACCTGATCCGGATCATGCCGGCGGAGGGATGGTGCTGCGCGGTGTCCGCCGCGTCCCCTCTGCCCGCATCCGGCCGGAGGCTTCCTTGGACGTCCTGACCATCTCTGCCATCGCCATCGCGGTCATCGTCTGCGGCGGTTTCGCCGCACTCGGGGCCTGGCACGCCGCGCGGCGGCCGAGCGACGCCGAGGACTTCCACGTGGCGGCCGGTTCGACCGGCACGCTGTGGACCGCCACCAGCCTGGTGGCGTTGCTGGCCGGCACCTGGGTGCTGTTCTCCCCAGGCGAGATGGCCTCCTACACCGGCATCGCCACGCTCCTCGGCTACGCCCTGGGCATGGCGGCGGTGCCACTGGTCTTCGCCTTCCTGGGACCGGCGCTGCGCCGGCGGTATCCACAGGCGCCCTCGGTCGGGCTGATGGCGCGGGCGCGCTGGGGCGCGTCGGCGCAGGGCATGGTCAGCGTGTTGGCGCTGGTCTACATGGCGATCTATCTGGCGGCCGAGCTCACCGCCATCGCCGGCGCCTTCCGCGTGGTCGCCGGTGTCAGCCCCTGGCTCACCGCGACGCTGGTGGCGGTGGCGACGCTCAGCTACGCGGCCTGGGGCGGTCTGCGCACGACGTTGTTCACCGATGCGGTGCAGTTCTGGTTCATCCTCCCGCTGCTGGCTCTCGCCGCGGCGGGAACCATCAGCGCGTACGGCGGCTGGGACAGCCTCCAGCGGCCACTCGCGGACGGTCCGCTGATGCAGCTCACCTCACGCGCCGGCGTCGAGTCCGGGGTCTACCTGATCGTCGCCATCCTCGCCGCCAACCTCTTCGACCAGAGCGTGTGGCAACGGGTACACGCCGGGCGCGATGACGCGAGCGTACGGCGCGGGTTCCTGCTCGCCGCGGCGCTCATCGTCCCGGTGATCCTCATCGCCGGCTGGTTCGGTCTGTGGTATGCGGGTCTCGGCCTGCCGGCGGAGGGCGCCTCCACCGCCATGTTCGCGGTCATCGCCGGACGTACCCCAGGGTGGGTCGCGCTGGTGGTGCTGGCGCTCGCCCTGGTGCTGGTGATGAGCACGCTCGGCTCGCTTGCCAACGGCATCGCCGCGGTGGTCGCCAACGATCTCACCGGCCTACGCCCCGGCAGCGATGCGCGCCGGCGTCTGGCCGCTGGACGCTGGGCGACCGGCGCGGTGGCGGCCTTCGCCATTCCGGTGGCGGTGCTGCAGCCGAGCGTGACCTACGTCTTCCTGGTCGCCGACTTGTTGTGCGCAACCGCGGTGGTGCCGGTGTTCCTCGGCCTGCTCGGATTGCGACTGTCGCTGCCGGCGCTCTTCATCGCGGTCGGCGCCGGCGCCCTGGCCGGCATCCCGACCTTCACCCGGCCGGATTTCTTCACCCCCTTCGTCGACGTCCGCCCATGGCTCTTCCTGCCGGCCGATGTCAACGCCATGCTGGTGAGCTTCGCCTTGGCGCTGACGGTGTCCGGGCTGGTCGCGCTGGTGGCGGCCAAGGTCATGCCGCGCGCCGACCTGGGCTGATCCGCACGGCCGGCCAGGGGGAAAGCCACACGTCGTCGACCGCCAGGCCGATACCGTGGCGGGAATGGAAAGGCGGCCTAGGGTCCGACGTCCTTGTCCGACCCAGGAGCCTCTGCCCATGACCGCCGCCGCCGTCCCCTCCGCTGCCGCCGCTTTCGCCGATGCCGCCCAGCCCCTGCGCATGGTCGAGGCCGAGATCGGCAAGATCCTGGTCGGTCAACGCGACCTGGTGCGCCGCCTGCTGATCGGCCTGCTCTGCGACGCGCACCTGCTGCTCGAGGGCGTACCCGGCCTGGCCAAGACCACGGTGGTGAAGACCCTGGCGCAGGCGATGGCGGCCAAGTTCAGCCGCATCCAATTCACCCCCGACCTGCTGCCCGCTGACATCGTCGGCACGCGCATCTATGCCGGCGGCCAGTTCACCACCCGCCTGGGACCGATCTTCGCCCAGATCGTGCTGGCGGACGAGATCAACCGCGCCCCGGCCAAGGTCCAGTCGGCGCTGCTCGAAGCGATGCAGGAACGTCAGGTCACCATCGGCGACGAGACCTTCCCGCTGCCAAAACCATTCCTGGTCCTGGCGACGCAGAATCCGCTCGAACAGGAAGGCACCTATCCGCTGCCGGAAGCCCAGACCGATCGCTTCCTGATGAAGATCAAGGTCGACTACCCGGCCGCCGGTGAGGAGCGCCAGATCCTCGACCGCGCCCTGCTGCGCGACAGCGCGGTGATCCACAGCGTGTTGACCATGGAGGCGCTGACGCACGCCAAGCACACCCTCGAAGGCGTGCACATGGACGACCGCATCAAGGACTACTGCGTGACGCTGGTGCGCGCGACGCGCGACCCCAAGGGCGCCGGCGTCACCTCGCTGGTCGGCATGATCGACGTGCCCGCGAGCCCACGCGCCACCATCGCCCTGGCCATGGCGGCCCGCGCGCAGGCCTTCCTCGACGGCCGCGGCTTCGTCACGCCGCAAGACGTGAAGAGCATCGCACCGGACGTGCTGCGCCATCGTCTGCATCCGTCGTACGAGGCGGAGGCCGAGTCTCTTTCCAGCGATGCGCTGGTTCAGCGTCTCCTCGAACACGTCCAAGTTCCATGAGGCGTGTCCGATGTCCGATGTCCGATGTCCGATGTCTTTTGTGATGGGGGTTCTGGGGTGAGCATTACTCGCTTCACCGACATCAAGGGGTGGCAGGCTGCACGGGAACTCGTGCGGGCCGTGTATTCCGTTACTCAGGAAGGACCCTTCTCCCGAGACTTCTCTCTCCGTGATCAAATCCGCCGCGCAGCAGTTTCCGGGATGAGCAACATCGCCGAGGGATTCGACCGTGGTTCCGACCCGGATTTCGCCAGATTTCTCGATATGGCGCGGGCCTCGGTGACGGAGGTGAAATCGTTGCTCTACGTCGCCCTTGATGCCGATCACATTTCTCAGGAGCGTTTCGATCTCCTCCAACAGCACGCTGACAAGACCCAGGCGCTGATCGCCGCGTTCACCACCTACTTGCGAAATCCCCGCGTCCGGGAAGAGCCGACGCCCGAATGGGTGTAAGTACGTCATGACCACGTCGACATCGGACATCGGACATCGGACATCGGACGCTCTCGTAGAAGTCTTGCGTCAAGTGAAGAAGATCGAGCTGCGCACCAACCGCCTGGTGTCGTCGCTCGCCGCGGGTCCTTACCGCTCGGCCTTCCGCGGGCAGGGCATGGCCTTCGAAGAGGTGCGCGAGTACAGCCCAGGCGATGACGTGCGCCAGATCGACTGGAACGTCACCGCGCGGGCGGGCACGCCGTACATCAAGGTCTTCCGCGAGGAGCGCGAGCTCAACCTGGTGCTGCTGGTCGACGTCAGCGGCTCGATGCGTTTCGGCGCCATCCCCGGCGTATCACCGCGCGCCAAGCTGGCGCTGGCGGCCGAGGCCGCCGCGGTGGTGGCGGTCACCGCGCTCAGGAACAACGACCGCATCGGGCTGGTGACATTCAGCGATCGTACCGAACTGCATTTGCCAGCGCGCAAGGGACGCGGCCATGTCGGGCGGCTGCTGCGCGAGGTCCTCGCCGCGCCCGCCACCACCAGACCGACCGATCTCGCGCATGCGCTCGACGAGCTGGTGCGGGTCAGCAAACGTCGCGCGGTGTGTTTCCTGGTCAGCGACTTCCTCTTCACGCGCGGTGCCGGCGACCTGCGCTTCAACGACGCCTTGGCGCGCGCCAGCCGGCGCCACGACGTGATCGGCCTGCGGGTCTGCGATCCGGCCGAGGCGACCCTGCCCAGCGGCGCCACTCCGCTGGTGCTGCAGGATCCCGAAGGCCACGGCATGGAGGTCTTCGCCGCGGGACGCTCGGCGCGTGCGGCCTATGAGGAGGCATGGCGCGATGCCCGCGCCAGCGTCACCAGCGCCTTCCGCGGCGCCGGTGGCGACCTAGTGGACCTGCGCACCGACCAATCGGCGTTCCTCGCCCTGGCCCGTTTCTTCCGTGAGCGGCGGAGGAAGATTCGTGGATAGGGAACGTCCGCTGTCCGATGTCCGCTGTCCGATGTCTCGGATGCCACGTGACGCGTGGTCATTCCTGACGCTGGTCCTCTGCACCACCATCGGCTTCACGGCCGAACCGGTGGAAGCGAAGGACATCGGACATCGGACATCGGACATCGGACGAGAGGCAATCCTCCCCTTCGCCGTCGA
>JANPIY010000790.1:0-3123 GCA_031425255.1 Planctomycetota bacterium | reverse complement strand
GCGTTGGCCATCACAAAGCGCCGGCCCGGCGACGACGATCTGCCAGTGCGGCGCCACGACCTGCGGCGCGATGAAGTCGGCGTGCATCCGGACATCGACCTGCACTGCCGCGCCCAGGGCGATGTGCATGACCGGGGTCGGCGTTTGGTTAAGGAGCGTGGCCGCGTCCAAGGCCCGCTGCTGTGCATCCACCGCACCGAGGTCGACGACGCCGAGGACGGCCAGAAACAAACCACACCACAGAGGGGGACGAGTCATGACGGCACGATGGGCAGCGCGCCCCAGCCTGGCAATCGTCAGATCACCGGCGGGAATGCCGGGTGATGGTGATCACTCCTTGGCGCGCGCTTCGAGCTCCTGCCAGCGGGCGTAGACCGCGTCGACGGCGGCCTGGGTGTCGGCGAGGTCGGAGCAGGCTTTTTCCAGCGCATCGCCGTCACCGGTTACGGCGGGGTCGTTGAGCCGCGCATCGACGGCGGCGACCGCGGCCTCGGCGGCGGCGAGCTTGTCGGCCATGCCTTCCAGTTCGCGGCGTTCCTTGGAGGTCAGGCCCTTGGCGGTGGGCTTCGCGGCGGTGTTCTTCACTGACGCGGTCGCCACCACCGGGGCCAGGCGTTGTTCTTCCCGGCGTTTGGCGAAGTCCTCCCACTGGGCGTAGTCGGCGACCTGGTCGGCGCTGCCGTTGCCATCGAGCGCCAACAGGCAGTTCGACACCCGGTCGAGCAGGAAGCGGTCGTGGGTGACCATCACCAGGGCACCTGGGAAATCGCAGAGGTTCTCCTCCAGCACTTCCAGCGACTGGATGTCGAGATCGTTGGTCGGCTCGTCGAGGATCAGCAGGTCGGCCGGCTTGCGCATCAGGTCGGCGATCAGTACGCGCGCCTGCTCGCCACCGGAGAGCTTCGCCACTTCGAGGTCGAGCTGTTCGGGGCGGAAGAGAAACCGTTTCGCCCACGACGCGATGTGCATGCCGCGGTCGCGGAACATCACGGTATCGCCAGACGGGCACAACGCCCGACGCAGGGTCTGCTTCTGGTCGAGCGCGGCGCGCGTCTGCTCGAAGTAGACGATCTTCAGTTCGAAGGCGCGTTTGATCTTGCCGGCGTCTGGGGCGATGCTGCCGGCGATGACTTTCAGCAGGGAGGTCTTGCCGCTGCCGTTGAGGCCGAGCAGGCCGAGGCGCATGCCTGGGGACAGCGTCAGGGTCAGATCGCGGAAGAGCTGGCGTCCACCCAGCGATTTGGCGACCTCGGTCAGCACCACCAGATCGTTGGTGCGACGGCCGCTGGCGGTGAAATCGATGGCGGCGCTGCGGTGCTGGGCGTTGCGGTATTTGAGCTCCGACAGTTCGGCGATCTTGCGTTCGGCGTCGTCGACGCGCGCGGCGGCCTTGACCGTCTGGGCTTTCGGTCCACGCCGCAGCCAGTCGATCGCGCGACGCACCTGGTTGTCGAGCACCTCCTGACGGCTGTTCTGATTGGCGATGAATTCGGCGCGTTTCTCCAGGAACGTGCTGTACGAGCCGTACGAGGCGAAGTGGCCGTCGGGGTAGGCGCGGTTGAGTTCGATGACGCGGGTCGCCACCCGCTCAAGGAAGGTGCGGTCATGGCTGACCAGCACCACGGTGGTGCGCAGCGCCGCCAGCGTGCGCTCCAGCCACCAGATGCCTTCGAGATCGAGGTGGTTGGTCGGCTCGTCGAGCATCAGCAGATCCGGGCCCTGCATCAGCGCGCGCGAGATCGCCAGGCGTTTGCGCCAACCGCCCGAGAGCTGGTCCACCGGCCGGTCGGACATCGCCGCATCGAAGCCGGCTCGGCTCAGCGCCGCCGCAGCGGTGGCGTCATGCTGGTGTTCGGGCAGGTGCTTCGGCACCGCCGCCAACAGCACCTCGCGCGGGGTGGCCTCCTCGAAACGATCCTGCTGCGGCAGGTAGACCAGGGTGCGATCGCGCGCCACCGCACGTTCGCCCTCATCGGGTTTCTCCAACCCGGCGAGGATGCGCAGGAGGGTCGATTTGCCGGTCCCGTTGGGCCCGATCAGCGCCACCCGCTCGCCATCGTCGATGGCGAAGGACAGTCCTTCGAACAATGGACGGATGTCGTAGGAGCGTGAGAGGTCGTGGCAGCTGAGGATGACCGGCATGGGGCGGGGAGCATCTGGGATGTGACGGATCTGCAATCACTGGCGCCGGGCCGCCTCGACCCATTCGCCGCCAGCCACGGGCGTCAGATGGCTATCGCCGCACGGATCTCGGCCACCAGGGCGCCCTGCAGGGGCCACGACGGGATTCTCCGGCAATGCCGTCGCAAGGCGTTCATGGGCTTCGCGCCGATCGACCATGGACCTTGTACAACCATGAAATCTGAAAGTACAACTTTCGAATTTCATGGTCTTTACCGCTGGTCTCACGGACGCAGAGACTGCCTTTTTCAGGCTCGCTCAACGCTTCAACGCCCACCGCTCATCGAAGAAGTCGGTCGCTACGATACTGCCCGCGGCGTCCTGGTTCGGGGCGGTGTCGAAGCCGATCACCGCCCAGTCGCCCAGCTTGGGGTTCTGTTGCGCGTTGTTGCGGTCGCTGTTCTCGCGCCAGGTCAGGCCGCTGTTGAGCACCACGTAGCGGGCCGGGTTGAGCGGGTTGGGATAGATCAGTGCCAGGGCGCGCTGGCTGGCGGGGAAGGATCTCGCGCCGACGGTGATGGCCTGGGCATTCCAGGCGATCGGTAGTTTGGGCAGCACCTTGGCGATCAACTGGTTCGACGCCGCGTCGCCCCACAGCAGGAGATGATATTTCTTGAGGTCGTCGTCGGTGACCTCGCTGTCCTTCTTGATCCGCAGTTCACCGCGGATGGCGCTGGCCCAACGCTCGCGGAAGTGGGCGGCCTCGAAGGTCGACCAGCGCTGGAATTTCTCGTTCGGCGAGGTGCCGGTGGGCTCGACCACCAAGAAGGCCTCGTTGAAGGCGTCATCGATCGGACCCTGCTGGCCGGGCCGTTTGCGCAGGCCCTGGTCGTCGCTGGGCTTGGCGACGCGCCAGGCGGTGCCGTCCTTCACCAGGTCGGCACCGGTGGCGGGAACCTTGGGGACCTTCACCACGGTGCCGTCGACAGTGACGGTGCCACC
>JANPIY010000789.1:0-1739 GCA_031425255.1 Planctomycetota bacterium | reverse complement strand
CTGAAGGCGTCGAACGGCGACAAGGTCAGATTGAGCAGTCCTTCCAGCTTGGTGACCTCCAGCAGGGTGCCGAGGGGATTGGCGTGTGCGGGGTCACCAGCCAGGAAGGCATCGCCGTCAGCGCTGGCGGCCTGGATCCGTTGCTCCAACTCGTTGAAGCGTTCGTCAGGGACTGCACGGCGCACCATCTTCTCGGCCGTGGCGGACAAAGTCTCGACCCGTGCCAGCACGAGCGCCTGGTGTGCACCAAAAGTCTCCTTGCCGCTTCCGGAAACGAAGTGCACGCGCGTGGCGACGGTCCAGTACCACAACTCGATCAACCCGGCGAGGGCGTTGTCCCGGCTGCGAGCCTGCAAACACAACTCGGCAGTGCGGATGCGCCAGCGCAGGGTGCGACGGCGCGTGTCGTCAGTCGGTGCAGCCTGTTCGACGGCCAGCGCCGCATTGTTCACCTGGCTCTGCATCTGCTCGCAGAGTGAAGCCAGGGCGTTGGCCACCTCGCTCGGAGGAATCGGCGCCGCGTGATGGCCTGACGTGGCAACGGTCGGGGTCGATGGCCGTGGCGACTCGGCACACGCACCAAGCCCCAGAGCCACCAAGCAGAGCAGAGCGGGCAGGCACTTCATGGGGCTGGACGTTCTGCCGGGATGGCGGTGGTCAACCGCTGTCGTCCTCACCAGTCATCGGTCAGGGAATGGGGAACTGGTCGCCTGCACACATCCGCCCTCAAGCCGGAGGGCACACGACCCACCCTGCTGGTCGTTACAATCCGGCGGCGGCGGCGAGGATCTCGAAGGCCATATCGGCTTCGCGCACCGAGAGCTGGCCATCGTTGGAGAGGTCGCAGAGGGTGAACATCGCGCCCTTGCCCTGTTTGATCGCCAGGATCGCGGCGTCGACCTCGGTGCGGCTGAAGTTCTGGTCCTTGTTGGTATCGACGCGCGCGGCGCCGTACTTGATGAAGACCCGTCCGATGCGCTCCTCGAGGCCGTTGGCCTCGGCAGGGGAGATCTTGCCGTCACCGTCACGGTCATTGGCGGCGACGGCCATCTCGCGCGCCCGTTCCCGCAGGCTGACCCAGCGCGGCATGGCCTCGGCGCCTTCGTAACGCGACATCTTGCCGCTGTGGTCGAGATCGACCGCCGCCATCAGGCTGGCCTTGGTCTGCTTCAGCGCGCTGGCGAACTGCTGACGCGCCTTGGCCATCTCGCCAGTGGAGACCGTGCCGTTGCCGTCTTCATCCAGCACGCCGAAGGACTCCGGCTGCTTGTTGCCGTCGCGCCACCAGTCGCCGTTGTCGCTGCCGGTGCGGTTGCCGTTGCCGCTGACGGCAACGACGGCGAAGAGCGGGCAGGCGGCGAGGGAGAGCAGCAGGGCGAGGGGGCGCAGCATGGGACATATCCTCAGTGGAGCGGGGCGGCGGGTGGCGCAGGGATGCCAGGGACGGTACGCCGGGCAATGGCCGGCTGTCGCATGACCGCACCACTGTGCCACTCCCGGCGCTTGCCGTGGGGAAGGCCGGCGCGTATGGCAGGTCTGCCCGTCGTGCCCCGGATGCTTCCCGATGACTGCTCAGCCCGAGCCTGACGTACGAAATCCTCAGCGCCCACTCCTGGTCGGCCTGCTCTTAGGCATCGCGCTGATCCTGAATGTGGTGGCCCTGGTCCTGCCCTTCGTGGTGATCGATGCGGCCGGATCGGATCCCTGGATCTATGGTCTGCTCGGCAGCGTGCAGATGC
>JANPIY010000788.1:0-1579 GCA_031425255.1 Planctomycetota bacterium | reverse complement strand
CACCACCACATCGCCGGGCGCCACCGTGTGGTGCCAGACCATCTTGTTGCTGGTGCTGGTGCCGTTGGTCACGAAGAAGCAGTGGTCGGCGTTGAAGATCCGCGCCGCGTTGCGCTCGCTGGCCGCCACCGGGCCGGTGTGGTCCAGCAACTGGCCCAGTTCCTCCACCGCGTTGCAGACGTCGGCCCGCAGCATGTTCTCGCCGAAGAACTGGTGAAACATCTGGCCCACCGGGCTTTTCAGGAAGGCGACGCCGCCGGAGTGGCCGGGGCAGTGCCATGAATAGGAGCCGTCCTCGGCGTAATCGAGCAGCGCCTTGAAAAACGGCGGTTGCACCCCTTCCAGGTAGCTCTTGGCCTCGCGGATGATGTGGCGGGCCACGAACTCCGGCGTGTCCTCGAACATGTGGATGAAGCCGTGCAGCTCGCGCAGGATGTCGTTGGGGATGTGGCGCGAGGTCTTGGTCTCGCCGTACACATAGATCGGCACTTCCAGGTTCTTGCGCCGCACCTCCTCGATGAACTTGCGCAGGTTCAGCACGGCGGGGTCCAGGTCGGGGCCGGGGGTGAACTCCTCGTCGTCGATCGACAGGATGAAGGCGCTGGCGCGCGATTGCTGCTGCGCGAATTGCGACAGGTCGCCGTAGCCGGTGACGCCCAGCACCTCGAAGCCCTCGGCCTCGATCGCGTGCGCGAGCGCGCGGATGCCCAGGCCGGAGGTGTTCTCGGAACGGAAGTCTTCGTCGATGATGACGATCGGAAAGCGGAATTTCATGCGGAGGGGCCTCCCAGGCGCGGCCAAAAAGGGCAAAACAGGCGCGAAGTGTATGCAAATAAAGGGCCGCTCTCCGGCCCGCGCGGCAATTGACTCAAAATAGCCGCACAACAAAGGAGCGGGACATGGCCGAATCGACTGTTTGGTGGGTACTCGCCGGGACCGCGGTCGCCGTCGAATTGCTCACCGGCACCTTCTATCTCCTGATGCTGGCGATCGGCCTGGTGGCCGCGGCGCTGGCGGCCCACCTGGGCTTCTCGTCGAACTCGCAGCTGGTGGTGGCGGCGCTGATCGGGGGCGGCGCGGTGGTCGGCTGGCACCTGGTGCGGCAACGCCGGCCAAGGGAACTGCCCGCCGAAGCGAACCGGGACGTCAACCTGGACATCGGCGAGACCGTGCAGGTGACCCGCTGGAACCCCGACGGGACCACCACGCTGAAGTACCGCGGCGCCCAGTGGACTGCGGTGCCGGCGCCCGGGACCGTTCCGGTGGCCGGCCCGCACCGCATCCGTGAAGTGATCGGCAGCCGCCTCGTCGTCGAACCAACCCAGGAAGCCTGAACCATGTCCTCATATGTCGCACTCGCCCTGATCGTCGTCGCGGCGATCTTCGTCATCCGCTCCCTCAAGGTGGTGCCGCAGCAGCACGCCTGGGTGGTCGAGCGGCTAGGCAAGTACCACAGCACCCTCACGCCCGGCCTGAGCATCCTGGTGCCCTTCGTCGACCGGGTGGCCTACAAGCACAGCCTCAAGGAGATCCCGCTGGACGTCCCCAGCCAGATCTGCATCACCCGCGACAACACCCA
>JANPIY010000787.1:0-13741 GCA_031425255.1 Planctomycetota bacterium | reverse complement strand
CAAGCCCCGCCCAGGTGTCAGGCGCGCCTGCCTGACAATTACCAAGTTCTGAACCGTGAGTTCGACCAGCATGCATCACCACCATGGAAGGGGGTGGCATCGCATCATCCAAACGGTGCCGGACAAGTGGTTTGCCCTGCACCAGTAAACGACCTACGCGGTTCAGAGGCGCCGATTGCATTCATCGCAAGAGTTGTGGCAGGAGGCCACCACCTTGCTGCAGAGGCTACTTGGGCGCCGCGAGGGCAGCTTCCGCCTGCTGCTGAACCAGCTTAGCCTGATCCTGGGCAGTCGGTTCGGTAAGCAGACCTTCGGCGGCGCGTGCAAGCTTGAGCGCCTCCTTGGCCTGCCCCATGGCCAATTTCAGGCGGGCTGCATCAAGAGTACCCATGCCGTGCTTGGGCTCGATAAGCAGCAGCTGCTCAGCCCACGCCTGGCCTTTGTCATTGGCTCCGGCTTCGACCGCGACATGGAGTGCTGCAGCCAAGGCCTCCGTGTTCTTGGGATGTTGCACGACGCATTGCTCATAGGTGGCAACGGCATCGGCCTTGCGGTCCAGAGACCACTGGTATCGGCCCAACTCGAAGAAGTTTTCGAGGCGCTCGGGATCGATCTCGGTAATGGCCTTCAAATGGACGATCGCCTCGTTCGGCTGCTTATCAGCTCGGTAACGATTGGCCAAAGTGCGACGCACGGGCAGATATTTGGGATCCGCTGTGACAGCGTTTTTATAGCGCTCCATAGCCATCGCGACCGTGGCGACCTGCCGCGCGGTATCGATCTGCACTTCCGCGTTGGCGGCAGCGGCGACTTCCAGCACCTGACCGCTCCCATGGTGCGCTTCCGGATCGGTCGGATTGAGGCGGATGGCGATGTCGTACTCACGCAGCGCAGTAACGAAGTCTTCTCCTGCCTTGGGTCCACCCTTCTGGCCCCGGTGCAGATAAACGGCGCCAATGGCCTTATGGATACGATGATCCTTGGGCGTCAAGTCGATGGCCTTACGCAAGGCCTCGATGGCCTCCTCGTAGCTGCCTTCCTGATCGAGGATGCGACCGAGGTACCAGCGGACCTCCGCATTGCTCGGGCGCAGACGGACGGCTTTTTCGCACTCGCGACGGGCTTCCGAGTAACGACCCTGGCCCGCCAGGGTGATACCAAGCACCGCATAGGCATCGCCCTGTTCCGGGTCGAGTTGTACCGCGAGGCGGGCATGACCGATGGCTTCTTGGAAACGTGCCGCACGTCGTTCGACTGTACCGGCCTGTTCACCGGTCTCCGCCACGGCCTTAGCCAGCAAATAGTGCATCGAGGCTTCGGTGCGTCGATCCACCAGATTGGTGTATTGGTCCACGAGTCCCAAGGCCATCCGTAAAGTCACAGCACACGCTTCGAATTGTCCCCAATTCATCAGATTGCGGGCGCGATGCATACCCACCATGGCGCGATTGTGGTCGGGGATATTTTCCGCCAAGGCAGCGACGTAATAATCGTCCGCCAGGGCGTAAGAACTGTCGGCACTCAGCTGGTTCGCTTGCTGCAGGTGATAGACCACCGTGTCCGTCATCTTCTCAGGCTTAAGGCTGGGAATGATGTGATGGATGTTGATCAACGGTTCGCCGCTCTGTTCCCACTTCACCTCGCCGATGAGGTCGAGGATCTGGTACTTCTTGAGCGTCACCACGAACGAGGCATCGACCCGATCCTTGGCGATGAACACCCGGGTCAGGGGATTGGCCCTTACCTTGGGATCAGAGAGATCCGCATGGTCATCGTAGATGATCAGGTTGGCATAATTGTTGGGGATGAAGTAGGTGTGCTCACGATCGAACAGGGTCGCACTTTCCACGAAGGTGCAGCGGAAGCGCACGCGCAGGTTCTGGAATGCCTGGGGGGCTGCCAGGATGTCCTCAAGTTGGACCTCCTGCAGCTTCACCTCTCCAGGATGGATGCGTTCGCGCACCTCGGAATACGACGCGGAATATGCCGCCGTCATCGGGATGGTGGTGGCAGCGATCAGGGCAAGACAGCGGGAAAGGCGCACAGAATCCCCCTTGGGCGTTTGGCACTCGTCGCTGAGGTCGGTATCAGCTTGCGAGCGGTGGTTCTATCTCTGGTCGGACACGTTCCTTAACCATGGTCGGCTGACACCGACGGCAACGCGTCCACTTATAGAACGCCCAGGTCAGCACCACAAGCCTCTGGTCGCCGTCTGCGCGCCACCCCGCGTCACGAAGAGGATGATAGGGCTCCGATCCCATGACCGTTGGTGCCCATTCCGGCTTATGGCGCCAGATACCCAGCCCCTCGACGAGACGAGTGGCCTCTCGAAGCTGCAATGCCCCTTCATCTTCGCGGGAGGCATGGACAGCCCTGAAAATGATTCAGACGCGCTTCACCCGCATCAGCAGATCGATGAGGAAGCGATCCAGGGCGGTGTCCTGGGCGCGGTATTTCGCCACCTGCTCACAGCCATAGGCGACGCTGCTGTGGCTCTTCACCCCGAACGCATGTCCGATGGATGCATAGGTATCCGCACTGGCTGATTTGAGCACGTACATCGCCACGTGACGAGCGGTGGCCCGCGCCCCCGAACGATTGCGTCCGACCAGGTCGTCCACCGTGAGTTCAAAGTAGTCCGCGACGTCACGCATGATCATCTTGGCCCGTGGTTCGCCGGAGCTGCGATCGATGATGTCGCCGAGCGCCTGGCGGGCGAGGGCCAGGTCGATCCGCCGCTGGAAGCTCTGCGAATAGGCGACCAGCTTGTTCACCGCCCCTTCGATTTCGCGGATGTTGTCCGTGATGTGATCAACCACATAGCTCATCACCTCATCGGCCAGGGCGATGCCCTGGGCTTTGGCCTTCGCCCCCACCACTTCACGGCGGAGCTTGGGGTCCGGCTTCTCGAGAGCGATCACCAGACCGCCGCTGAAGCGTTGGATGAAGCGCTCTTCGAGGTATTTGATGTCGGCCGGCGGTGCGTCAGAGGTGATCACCACTTTCTTCCCCTGCTCATTGAGCTGGTTGAAGGTGGAGAACAGCTCCTCCTTGGTCTTGATCATCTGACCGCGTGAGAGGAAGTGGATGTCGTCGATCAGCAGGAGGTCCGGGTGCCGCATCTTGACGCGGAAGGCCTGGATGCCGGGCGAACCCTGCTCGCAAGCTGCGATGTAGTCGTTGGTGAACTGCTCGCAGCGGATGTACTGCACCTTGCTCTTGGGATAACGCTCATGGAACGCCAAGGCCAAACCTTGTTCCAGATGAGTCTTCCCCAAGCCGGACGCACCATGAATGAACAGCGGGTTTACCGGATTGCCTGGGTCCTCCAGGATGCGAGTGATGGCATCGTAGGCGAGGCGGTTGGTGTGACCGACGACAAAATCGGTGAGCAGCTTGAAGCCATGGCCCCAGCGGCCACCACGATGCCCCGTTTTGTCCTTGGCCTCTTCCGCCTTCTCGGCGTCACGAGTGTGGGCGCTCCGCACGCCATGGACGCGCGCCTCATGCTCACGCAATGCAGCACCAGAAACCCGGCAACGTACTTCGGTCACCGGCTGCCCGAGCACCTCTGAAGCCACCACCGCCAAGGGCGCGGCGTAACGATCCCGGATGGTGTGCTGGAACAATGCCGTCGGGCACTCGATGATGAGCACGCCATCCTCGATGGCGACCGCGCGCACCTTGGGGGAGGCAAGCCACAGGCGTACCCCCTGCTCATTGTCCGGTGAACGCATGCGTTCGAGCATGGTTTGCCATGCGCGATCCATTGCCTGCGCCGATTGCGCCAGGTCGAAGCCGTCACCGCTGCTGTTTTGCATCTAGGTCCGTGCTGATGGAGACATCAAAAGTGATCGCGTCTGTTCGCCGTCAGGGAGGAAATGTCTAAAGGATGGTGAGGTCGACTCAAGATCCCGGCTTCGAGGGTCCGGACCAACCGCTTGACGCGGGCCGATCAGGGGTGGTCCCTCACCCAGCTTGATGCTGGAGGAAGCCGACCACCTCGCGACGACTCGGCGAGTTCGCAGTGCGCACATAGAAGCCGCTCGTCGCACCTCCGATCAATAGGGCATGTGCCGGTTCGATCCCGGCAAGCAGCGCTGCGACAAAGCCGGCATTGAAGTGGTCGCCAGCACCCGTCGTGATCTTCGGCTTGGGCTCGAAGAAGCCGTCGGCACCGACGCTGCCGGCCTTCCGGGTGGCAGCGCCACCCCAGGCGCAGGCGGCCGATTTCACCAGATGGCACATCGCCCACGAGATGCCCAAGCGTTGCTGAACTAGTTCACAGCCGCGACGCGAAGCCTCCCATTCCGGTTCGATGGTCGGCATATCGATCGATAATGCCCCTAACACTTGGCGAAGTTCGGCACCATTCATACCCAACAACACATCGGCATGACGCTGGAGTTCCTGTAAAGCGGAGAACGCCGCCTGCAGGTCGGTAACCGTACGTTTAGCCGGGTCAGCCAGATCGACGAAGATGAGCGGACGGTCCGGGCGTAATCCAGGCAGGATCTCGGTGGCCAGGCGGCGCCAGATCTCGCTCATGCCCATGGTCATCGTCCAATTGACCATGGCGATCGCATCCGAGGTGCGCATCAGCGATTTCAAGCCCTCGAGTCCGAGGCGTTCAACCAAGGTGTCGAAGGTCACCTTCTCCAGCGGCAGCAGCTTGCCGAGCATGATCTTGCCGTCGCTGAACTCCAAAGCGTCGGTGGTGGCGGCACCGCCGAGCGAAAGGGTCCTGGTCGCCCGCTCAACGAGCGGCTTGAACACCGGATCGATGGCCCCCTCCCCAAGGATGCCGATAGCGGTGACGGCATAGTCGTATGCACATAGGGCGTTCGCCATGATCGGACCGTTGCCGCCGATCTTGCTTTGTTTGACCACCATCTCGAAGTTGGCGCTGTTGCCAGCAGCGGCAGTGATCCGCGAGCCGAGTTCCGTAATCGTGGTCATGGCGGAGTAGGAAGACGCATCCGTGCGTTTCGCCACCACATCGATGATGTTATCGATGAAACCATCGAATCCGACCATCACGGTCGGGCAGCGATCCTTGGGGACAGCAGTGAGCGACGAAGCAGCAGCGCTACAGAGTGCACGATCGGCCATGGAAGGACCTCCGGGGGGCGAGACGGTAGTGTGACCCTCCGAGGTGCAAGGCGGTGGCTAGCGGCCTCCCGGATGCGCGACCAATGCGCTCCTCAATGGACCGACGACCTCGAGCGCGTCACGCTTCTGGTAGGGCGATGCCACCCACGCGGCAGAGCCAGAGCATGCGCGACAACCATTCCACGGTTTCCAGGTGACGGCTGGCCTCGCGAATCGTGCCGCCCCATGCATAGACCCCGTGTCCCCGCACTAACACCGCTGGAATAGCGGCCTGGCGTGCCGCGAGCACGAAGGTGGCGAGTTCTTCCATGTCCTGGCTGTTCTCCACCACCGGAATGCGGCACTCGCCGTGATGGGTGGCGGTGCCCGCAAACGCTTTCTGCATCTCGATACCGCGACTGACGATCTCCCGTCCAGCAGCCATGCTCAGCGCCGTAGCATGGGGTGGATGGCCATGGCAGACCGCTTGACAGCCAGTCGCCTGATAGATGCGCATGTGCAGCAGTGCCTCGTCCGAGGGTTTGCGGTTATCCGGCGGAAGGGGTTTGGCATCAGCACCGATGCGGATGAAGTCCGCCGGTTTGAGTTGTCCTTTATCCATCCCCGATGGACTCATTGCGGCGACCCACGGCTCGCGTTCCAGCAAGACGCTGACATTGCCCGCGGTACAGGCCATGAAACCGAGGCCGGCCAGGCGCGCGGCCTCGGCCGCCAATTGGGAAAGGATCTGTTCCGTCACAACGCACCCCCGTAGCAATGAGTATTCCCAACCTTGTGGCGCAGGTCCAGCCTGTCGCCGTAATGAGACATGCTTACTCGACGCATCCCCTGCTCCCCACATGACGTACGATGGACCTTTGACAGCAACCAGGACTTGAGGTTATCTTCCCATGTTTACGCTACACCACGCACGTCACGACCACCCAAGGTGCGTGTGCGGTCAATTCCGATGAGAAGTGACCAGAAACAGACCGGGGAGAACGCCATGAGCGCCACGCATTCAATGAACATCAATGAAGCCAGCAAGGCCTGTGGCCTGAGCCCCAGCGTCTTGCGCATCTGGGAATTGCGCTACGGCTGGCCCAGCCCGAAACGCAAGCCCAACGGCTACCGGGCTTATAACCAGCACCAGGTGCAAGAGCTCAAGCGCGCGGCTGAACTGGTGAAGAACGGCACTCCGATCAGTGCCCTGATCATTGATGGCTTGCCGCGCTGGCCGGCCGACAACACCCACAAGCGTATCGTCGCCGGCCTGCACCTAGCGAAGCTGCTGCCCAAGCCCCGCGGAGTGCTGGAGGCGAAGCTCCAGGACGAACTGGTGGAGAATCTCGAACGCCGGCACGCCCTGCATGTGAAGGAACTGCTTCAGCGTGCCTGCTGGTCGGTGCGTCCAGACGATGAGGTGCTCACCGCCCTGGCCCCCGCTCTCATCGGCCTAGACGAGCTCGCCCAGGTCGAGCGCCCGCTCCCGGAAGACGATCAACTGCGCGCGCTGGTCTTGCAACGCTCGACCCAGCTGCTGCGGCGCTACCGCACCGACACCCCGAGCCTCTGGGTGGTGGCAGCCACGACCAAGGATGTCGCGCTGGCCAACCTGTCAGCTTTGATCCTCAATCAGCGCGGTCACACCGCGCAGGTATGGACCCAGAGTGATCGCCCCACCAACGCCCCCTACCTGCTCGCTGGCGAACCGGCGGATGCGACCACCACGAAGGATGATCGACGCCTGGCTGGTCGTCTCACGGCGATCGGCGGCAAAGGCATGTCCAGTCTGCTCGATCTGCTCAATGTGGGACCGACGTTGCCGAGTCCCATGATCGCAGTCTCGACGAACTGACGACCGTCCACTTCGAGATCATTATCTGCGGCGCACTGCTTTCGTGCGCGCGTGGCTCCTGCTGGAGCAGTGCCCGGCCCGATGAGTGTAAGGGCGGAGATGTCCCGTCCTCAGCCTCATTGATCAAGCAGGCCTTTATGGCGCCTACGCAGACATCGATGCCCGCGTGCGCGTGATGGTGGAGGTGTGCCAGGCGGTCACTCCCGGTGGCGGGTCACAGTGACCGAGCACGAAACAGGCCGCGCCGGAACCCGACATCAGATAGGGCAGACCGCACTGCCGCAGATGCGACAACAAGGCCCCTACCGCAGGGCAGAGCCGGGTGGCGGGATCGGCCAGACGGTTGAACAGCAACGACGACCAGGTGCCGCTGATTATCTGCTGAGGCCACCAGCCCGCTGCATGCCCCGGACGTGGCCCCCGCTCGCTGTCCGTGAGGGCCGCAAATACGGCCGGCGTCGGTAAACGCGCAGGCGGCATCAGCACCGTCACCGCGGTGGGTGGGATGTCTGGCAGTGCGGTCAGAACCTCACCCCGTTCCTCCCCGAGCGCGGTCCCCCCGACCAGGAAAAAAGGAACGTCGGAGCCCAAGGTCGCCGCCATGCGCTGGAGACTCGCGGCGTCATGCCATCCTGGAAACACCTGATCGAGTGCGCGCAACACGGCAGCGGCGTCGCTCGAGCCCCCGCCTAGGCCTGCACCATGAGGGATGTTCTTGCGCAGCGTCATGGACAGACGGCCCGCAGACGGCTCGCGTCCGGCAATGAAAGCGGCCGCCGCCCGCCAAGCCAGATTGCTCGCATCCACGGGAATGGTGGCGTCGTCACATGACATCACGATTCCCGGAGGTCCGCTCCGATCATGCACGAGGTCGATGTCGTCATGGAGTGCGATCGATTGGAAGACGGTCTCAAGACGGTGAAAACCATCGGATCGGCGTCCCAGGACTTCCAGGTAGAGATTGAGTTTGGCGTACGCGCGGATGGTCAACGTGGGCATGCTGGCGGCGCATCCTGGATTGCCTCGACTCAGCGCAACATCAGCGGCCCGCTCACGAGCCGTTCACGAAAAACCACGCGCATGTCTCGCTTTTTTTGCGGCTCCGCCAGTCAATACCGCACACACCCATGGTTCGTCATACACCACCCCCCACCCGGTCTCCTGTCCCGTTGCTGATTTCGGACACGGTCTGAAAGATGCGCCTCCCATGAAGGTCGTACGTCAGAATTCCATGCGGACGACGATCTTGCTCCAACACGGTGACTACTACCGTCGAGCGCCCTGGCAGGAGGTTCTGATGCCCAAGATGCTGGTCACCGCACTGCTGTCCGCAGCCCTGATCCCAGGCGCGATGTCAGCTGAGGATGGCTTTACTCCGGACCCACGGTTCCCCAACGGCGACCAGGTCCGTGAACTGCTCGCGGAGGGCGTGAAGGAGTATTACGCGGGTCGCTTCGGCGATGCCGCCAAACGTTTCCACGACGTGCTCAAACAGAACGCCGACAACCGCCTGTGCTACGAGTTCTACCTCGCTGCTGGCGACGGCCTGCTGATCGCCATGGAAGAGCACGACGAACTACGCGAGGTCCTCAAGGATCTCCTGCGTCAGGCGCGCATCTACCAGAAGGATCTGCGCCGCGATCCCAAGTATCTGAATCAGCTGGTCGACAAGCTGGAGAAGAGCGAAGAGGAGCGCCTCGTCGCGACCAACGAACTGGTCGCCGTCGGCCCTATCGCCGTCCCCACCCTGGTTGCGCGGATGAACGACAACCGCCAGGACGACATGCGGGTCTATTGCCGCATCGTGCTGACGCGCATGGGCTACCGCGCCGTGGTACCCCTGACCGAGGCGCTGAATGCCAGCGATGAACGTCTGGTCGCCAGCGTCGCCACCGTGCTCGCCGACATCGGCGACCCCCGCCCCCTGGCCAAGCTCAAGCAGTTGCTCGACGCCCAGGGCACCCCGGAAACCGTGCGCGCGGTCATCACCAACACCGTCGGTGCCATCGCCAAGCGCAATGGCATCAATGAAGTCAGCACCGCCGACAAGCTCTTCTTTCTCGAAGCCCTGCGCTACTTCCGCGGTGGCGATCTGGTGCGCGACGAGATGGTCTCGAACGAGAGCCTGGTGTGGCGTTGGGTCGAAGGCGACGGCACCGCCGAAGCCAAGCTGACCTACGTCCGCACGCCGCGTTACGCCTGGAACGAGCTGATGGCCGAACACCTGGTGTTCGCCGGCCTCCAGCACTACACCGGGTTCGCCGCCTACCAGCCCTTGCTGGCCGCCACCTACGCTGCGCAGGACTCCGAAGTCCAACGCCGTGTACGCCTCGCCAAGGAACGCACCACGCCAGTGATGAACCCGGATGAGTCGCAGGATGCCATCGCCGAACGCGTGCTCGCGCTCAGCGAGATCAACTTGCGGGTCAAGATGTTTGGTGCCGAGCACCTCTACCGTGCCGTCCAGCAGGCGATCGTGTCGGAGCGTTACGACGTCGCCGGCTACGTGATGCGTCTGCTGCAGGATCACAGCATCGCCCACCCCGACGTGCATCTTCCGTCGGGCGGCCTGTCGGCCGACAAGGCGGGCACCGTCCTGGTCGCCGCGCTCGATCACAGCGACAAGATGGTGCGCTATCAGGCCGCCATCACCCTCGCCCATCTCGACCCGGCGCTGAAGTTCTTCAACGCCGAGAAGGTCACCGCCATTCTCGCCGATGCCGTCGGCGAATGGGGCAATCGCGTGGTGTTGGTCGTCGATCAGGACTACCGCCAACGCAACGTCGCCCGCGAACAGCTGCAGAGCAAGGGCTTCCGCGTCTTCGCGGTGCCTGATGGTTTCGAAGCCATGCAGCGCCTCGAAGAGTCGCCGATCAAGGACGCCATCATCATCTCGGGCGACCTCATCCCGACCGTGCGCGATGCCAAGGGCGGCATCATCGCCGTCGACGAACAACGCGCCGACACCCTGGTCGGCAAACTGGCCAAGGACTGGCGTGCGGAGAAGACCCCGGTCTTCGTCTCACTGCCGGACAATCCGGAACTCGCAGCCAAGATCCAGAAGGCCTTCGAAGGCATGGACAATGTGAAGGGCTTCATCCAGAAGCCTTTCAACTCGGTCGAGATGGCCGGCATGATCGACACCGCCCTCAAGAGTGCTGAACTGCCGAACGCCAACCGCGAGGACGCCGAGGACATCTCCCTGCGTGCCGCGATCGCCCTCCAGCATCCCGATCCCAGCCGCACCCAGTACGATCTGACCAAGGCCGCTGCGGCCCTGGCGACCACGCTCGATGCCCGGGCCGACAGCCTGCGCATCGAGACCGCCAAGGCGCTCGGTCTGGCCGCCACCGGCCCGAACGGCGATGCGGTCAAGACCATGATCAACAAGGTGACCGATGTCTACGGCACCCAGGATGCGACGCTCACCCCCCCGGTGCGCGCCGCCTTCCTGTACGCCATCGGCCAGCTGAATCCGAACACCGAACCGGCGGTGGAGATCCTGCTCAAGGCTCTCCAGTTCACCGACGCCGATGCCGCCGCCCAGCTGGCGGTACGCACCGCCGCCGCCGAGGCCATCGGTCACGCCACCGCCATCACGCCTGAACTCATCTACAAGTATCAGTTGCAGCAACGCCTCGATGTCCGCGCCCAAGGCGCGGGCGCCGCCGAGGGTGCCGCTACCGCCGCGACTGCCGCGGCGGGCCCGGCACAATAATCCACCTGCACTGCACGACACCCTCCTGGGAGCATCTCGATCATGAGCACCACGGTCAAAGTCTTCATCGTCCTCAATCTGCTTCTGGCGCTGGCGTTCATGTTCGTCCAGATGACCCTGTACGCGACCCGTGAAAACTGGAAGCGCCGCTGGAACGACGATACCAAGTTCTTCGCTGAAGAAGTGAAGGTCGCGGCGCAGAAGATCGCCGACGAGTCCTACGCCAAGATCCAGGCGCAGGCGCTGGTCTCGAGCCAGGGCGGCCAGATCACCGATCTGCAGAATGCGGTCAAGAAGCAGGAAAATGTGGTGTCCGAGAAGGACAAGCTCATCCAGAGCCACACCCTGACGCTCAGCAAGAACGACGAAGAGATCAAGGCCCTGCGCGAGCAGAACCAGACTCTCTCGAACACCCTCGAGCTGACCCGCCAGTCGAACAACGAGAAGACCCACATCGCTCAGGTCGCCCGTGCGGTGGCCTTCCAGCTCAACGTCAAGCTCGCTGAAGTCGAAGACGACTACAACAACGCCACCACCGCGTTGACCCAGCGTGAAGAAGAGCTGACCAAGGCCAAGAAGGTCAATAATCAGCAGAACGCCCAGCTCGCGATCCTGAAGGATCGCTACCCCAAGATCGCAGCCGAGATCGCTGACGAGAAGCAGTCGGCTTCCTTCCTCTCGGCGGTGGTCGCCGCGGTGCGCAACAACCCGCAGGGCCAGCAGGACCTCGTCATGCTGACCCTCGGCAAGGGCGACAAGGTCGAGGAAGGTGTCGAGTTCATCCTCTTCCGCGGCAACTCCTACATCGTCCGCGTGCGTGCTGAGAAGGTCCTCGGCGACATGGTCGCCTGCCGCGTCATCCCCGATTCGTGGAATTCGGCCCAGCTGCAGATCCAGCAGGGCGATCTGGCTCAGAACCGTCTCTGATCCGATCCTCCGAGCGACCAAGCGAAAGGCACTTTATGGAAAATGACAAAACGGCTGGCTGGCTGGTGATCCTCACCTTCCTGGGTTTCGCCCTGGCGACCATGTTCGCGGTGTTCGAACTCAACGAGTTGAGCGAACCGGTGGTGATGGCCGGCGAGCTGTTCAGCAAATAGCTCGTCCGCTAGCAGGGGCGGCCGCCGCCCAACAGAAGCACCAACACCTCCGGATCACCGGAGGTGTTGGCGTTTGATCGCATCAGCAACGCGCTCGAGGAATCACTCCAGGATCTTCCGGGGGCTGTTCGCATGCCGGCGTGCTCACTCACAGCCTAGCCAGCGCGATCCACGAGCCCCTGGTCAGCGGGCAACGCTCCAGCTCGCTCCGGCCGCCCCATCGGCGATGGTGATGCCGGCCGCGGCCAGATCGGTACGGATGCGGTCGGCGGTGGTGAAATCCTTGGCCACCCGCGCGGCACCGCGCAGGTCGATCACCACCTGCATGGCCGCCTCCAGCGGCGCCCGGGCAGAGGCGGCGCCCATGGCCCAGGTGGCGCCGTCCTTGGCATCCTTGATCGCCAGGCCGGCGGTGGCCAGGGTGTCGCGGATGCGATCGGCGGTGGCGAAATCCCGCCGCGCCCGCACCTCCTGGCGCAAGGCCAGGACCAGCGTCATCACCGGCGCCAGCTGCTCATCACCCGCGGCCGACGGTTCCACGGTGTCGGCGCCATCACCGGGCTGGAACAGGCCGATCAGCCGGCCGAGGTCGCGCACCAGCCGCAAGAGGTCGCTGGCCGCCGCGCCGCTCGCCCGCTTGGCCTCGCCGACCAGGCCGAACAGTGCCGCGATCGCCGCACCGGTATTGAAATCATCGTCCATCGCCGCCACCACCTCGAGGCGCAGGCGGGCGGCTGGTTCGGCGCAGGGCCGGGCCAGGATCTCATCGAGGCTTGGCGCACCGGCCTCGTCCATCAGCGTCCCCAGCTGCCGATGCAGTTTGCCCAGGGCCGTGCGCGCCGCGCTCAGCGCTGCCGGGGCGAAATCGTTCGGCCGGCGGTAGTGCCCCTGCATGAGCAGGAAGCGCACCGTGGCGGCGCCGTAGGTATCGAGCAGGTGGTCGGCCTTGAACTGGCGGGCGAAGGCCGGGTCCTTCATGCGGGGATCCGACTTGCCGACCTTGACGCCCTCGTACTGGATGAGCCCGTTGTGCATCCAGCAGCGGGCATAACCGCCGCCGTGGGCCTCGCCCTGGGCGATCTCGTTCTCGTGGTGCGGAAACTTGAGGTCGTCACCGCCGCCATGGATGTCGAAGGTTTCGCCCAGGGTCTCATGGCTCATCACGCTGCACTCGATGTGCCATCCCGGTCGGCCACGACCCCAGGGGCTGTCCCACGAGGGCTCTTCCGGCTTGGCCGATTTCCACAGGGCGAAATCCCCAGGATGGTGCAACGCCGCGTCGCGCTCGATGCGCGCGCCGGCCTTCATGTCGTCGAGTTTGCGACCGGAGAGCTTGCCATATCCGGGTTGGCTCTGGACGTCGTAATAGACGCCGTCCGGCAGCACGTAGGCGCGCTGTCGGCCAATGAGCTCCTGGATGTAGGCGATCATCGGCGGCATGTAGTCGCTGCAGCGCGGATGGTCGGTCACCGTCACCACGTGTAGCCGCCGCAGGTAGCCGAGGTACTGCGCGGTATACCGGCGGGTGATGGACTCCCACGGCTCACCGGTGCTGATGCTGCGGTTGATGATCTTGTCATCGATGTCGGTGATGTTGTTGACGAAACGCACCTGGTAGCCGCGCGCAACCAGCCAACGCGCCACCGCATCGAACAGGATCGGCCCCATCAGATGCCCGATGTGGCAATCGTCATAGACCGTGGGCCCGCAGACATACATGCCGATGTGCCCAGGGCGCAGCGGCTCGAGCACCTGCTTGGTTCGGGTCAGCGTGTTATACAGGTGGATGGTCGTCATCGGCGTCTCTCGCAGGCGGGCGGCAGCATGCGCCGCTGCGCACGTGGTCCAGCGGGGCCTGCCGGCATGGAGGCAGGTGAGGCAGGGAGCATTCACCGCCAAGCCGCAAAGGGCGCAAAGGACAGCCGGCGGCAACTGCGGAGAGCCCATGCCGCTCTGCCACAAGCCGACTGATCC
>JANPIY010000786.1:0-2312 GCA_031425255.1 Planctomycetota bacterium | reverse complement strand
TGTTCACCGGCCTCTACATCCCCGATCCGGCCCAGCCCGACAAGTCGCTGGTCGAGATCATCGAACTGAAGGACCACCCGTTCTTCGTCGCGACCCAGGCGCACCCCGAATTCCAATCCAGCCCGGTCGAGCCGCATCCGTTGTTCAAGGGCCTGCTCGGCGCGGCCTACAAGCACAAGACCAAGGGCGTGGATCCGGAGTCGGCGACCGCGGGCGGGTAGGTCGTCTCGCAGCGCGAAGCGCGAGCGCGGACGGCATAAACGCCCTCCTGGACGCGGAATCCCGCGCCGTGTCGTTATCGCCCCCGCTTGCGGCTCACCTCGCTGAAACTACCGTGCCGCCTTCCCTCGGAGGCCCCATGCCGTTCCTCACGCCTCCATCGGTTGTGGTCCAAGCCTTCAGCATGCCCGGCGGCCCCGAGTGGCTGATCATCCTGGTCATCGCCCTGCTGCTGTTCGGACGGCGTCTGCCAGCGCTCCTGCGTGATGTGGGTGGCAGCCTGCGGCAGTTCCGTAAAGGCATGGAGGACGGTCCGGAACACCTCGTGGCGCCAGGAGACGCTCCCCGCGATAGCACACCGGCGCAAACCGCTTCGACTCCTTCCGCGGGTACCGGCAGCCGTTAGCCGACGTAGCGGATCTCCTCGCCCTAGAGGGCGAACAGTCCTCCAGCCGCACTCACCACCAGGTCGGCGCCAGGCGCAGACGCTGCACGTAGCTGATCGTTCCCCCCAGATTGCGCGGCTGCGCTTGCGAACGCGGATTGATCGAGCTGTTCGAGGTGTTCAACGGGTAGGACACGTAATGGTCCTCGTTGGTCTGGTTCCATGCGTTCTTGATGTTGTGCACGTCCGCCGTGGCGATCGCTGGACTCCATTCGACGCGGTACCACAGGCGGGTCTCCTGGTTACACAAGGCGATGAAGTAGGACTCGTCGCCGAAAAGCGGCTCCTGGTCAGCGCCCACCACTTCGTCCCAATCGCGGTACCCCTGCGTCGCCCCGGAACCACAGGTGATGATGAAAGTCGCAGGTCCTTCACGGTAGACGCGGAACCAGGCCCGGTTGGCCGACGACTGTCGGACCCGCTTATCGCCCGAGAGGTAGTCCATGAGCGTGGCGGATTGGGGCTGGGGATCCTTGTTCTTGAGATATGGGCGGCCGAATGCCGCGTCTCCATCGAGCGTGACCATGGCATTTGGAGTGGCATCGAGGCGGATGGCGAACGGCGGCCGTTCGAGCACGTGCATCGGACAACGCGCGACGCTCTTGGGCGCCGGCCAGGCCGGACGATCCGCATTGCCGGGATCCCAGCGCTCGACCAGGATGGTCTCGTCGAACAAGGGAACGATGTCAGAGGCGGTGGTGCCACGCTTGTTCGGACCGACTGAGCCGTCGCGCACATCGATCCAGCCGTAGCCTTCGACATGATCTGGACCGGCTGAGCGGTCGTAACCGATGCGGGCGGTCTCGCAGATGTAACTGCACGCGGCGGTCAGCATCAGACGCGCCTGGATGTCCTGCTCGAACCAGGTGGTTTCCTGCTGGGTGCTGCGTTGACGCACGAGGAACACCAGCGCCATGCTGGCGAGGAGGGCGGACAAGCCCGCCACCATGATCAGCACGGTGCCATGACGCGATCGGCTCATGGTGTTCCACCCGAAGTGCCCGGGGTGTCGTCCAAAGTCATGGGTGGGATGAAAGTGGTGGAGTTGTCGTGATCCGCCCACGGGCCGCCGGCCGTATCCGGATGGCGCCGCTGCAGGCGGGCGCCACGCAACGTGGTGGAGAAGGCGGAGAAGGTCACCTCAGTGACCGCACCGCTGATCGGGTCGGTGAGCTTCACCCGGCCGAGATGAACATAACGCCCGGTCTTGATGAAGTGCTGGGTGGTGACCTCGCTGATCGGCCAATGTGCGGGCCTTTGGGTCAGGTCGCGGCGATTCTCAGTCTGCGTCAAGAACGAGCGCAGGCCGTTCTGGTCGTTCCAGTAGCCGGTGGTGAAGCGGGAACGATGAGCGCCCGACGTGCTGGCATTGGCAGCATTGGGGGTGACGACGCCATACGAGGAGGCCATGGTCAGGCGCCAGAGCCCCTTGGGGTATTGCTGGTCCCCTTCGCCATTATCGAAGGCTGAACCCGGCTTGAACAACACCAGCGGCATGCCGTCCTGGTTGGTTTCGCGGGTGGCTGCTCCCGGCGGCGGATTCGACGGCAGCCGATAGAATTCGCTGTAGCAGGCGAACAGGGTGTTTTGCGGCAGGTAATCGGTGAAGCCGTAATAGCCGATCGCTCCGTACATGCCCCAGATCTGC
>JANPIY010000785.1:0-12535 GCA_031425255.1 Planctomycetota bacterium | reverse complement strand
GCGAACTCGCCGTTGTGATAGACGTCCTGGATGTCGTCGTGGTCGTCCAGGCTGTCGATCAGTTCCTGCACCGCCTTGGCGACCGCCAGGTCGGTGATCGGGACGGTGTTGTCGGGGAGCTTGGTGAAACCCTGCGAGGCGATACTGATCTTTGCCGCGCCCAGGGCCTTGATGATGGCGTCGAACTGGTTCGGCGCGGCGCTGATCGAGACCTGGCCGTCGTCCTGCGCGCTGATGTCCTCGGCGTCGGCGTTGGCGGCCAGCAGGGCCTCCATCACCGCCTCCTCCGTGGTTTTGTCGGCGAGGAACATCGCCTTGTCCTTGAACTGCCAGGAGACGCAGCCCGGTACGCCCATCAGGCCACCGGCGTATTCGAAGAGTTTTTTGATTTCCGGCGCGGTGCGCGTGCGGTTGTCGGTGAGTCCGGTGACCACCACGGCGACGCCGCCCTTGCCGTAGCCTTCGTAGGCCACTTCTTCCATGATCTTGCCGTCACCGGCCAGGCCGGCGGCCTTCTTGATCGCGCGTTCGATGGGTTCCAGCGACATGCCGGCGCTGCGCGCCTTGTCGACCGCCAGGCGCAGGCGGGGATTGTCGGAGAGGTTGCCGCCGCCACCCATCTGCACCGCGACGGTGATGAACTTGCCCATCTTGGCGATGATCGCGGCCCGCTTCTTGTCGTTGGCGGCCTTCTTGTGCTTGATGTTGGACCAGTGGCTGTGTTTCGCCATGTCGCGCCCCTGCTGCTCTTCGACGACTTCTTTTTATTTCTTTTTAGGTCTTTTTACTTCTTCTTTTTCTTCACCGCGCCGGTGTCGCCCTTGCCGGACGCGGCCTTCTTGGCGCCCTTGTCCATGCCGAGGGGGTCCTTCTTGTCCCAGCCGAACGCGATGATCTGCGGTTCGTCCTCGCCCGCCTCGTGGCAGGTGTGCTGGTGCTCGCGCAGGCCGCGCGACAGGCGCAGAGCCTGCTCGGGGTCGAGCGATTCCTCGATCTTCTTCACACCCTGCTGCATGGTCAGCGGCTTGGGCACGCCCCCGAGGAATTTGAGCAGTTTGAACTGCTCCTCGTCGCAGGGGAAGATCTGGAACGACATGGTCAGGGCGAGCGCGCGTTCGAGGTCGTCCTTGCGCACGTTGGTGGTCTCGGGCAGCGCACGCAGGGTCTCGACGCCCTCGGGGGTCAGCTCACTGATCTCCATGCGGCGGAACGCGGTGTAGAGGTCGGCGAGGAGGTGTTTGATGTCCTCGGCCTTCTTGCGCACCTGGTAGTACTTGGCGCCGAGGATGTCCTCCAGCTCGCGCACGGTGGCGACCCGCATGTCGTTCCAGTCGACGTACTCGTCGCGCAGGCGCTTGAGGCCGTCGCGGGCGTTCTTCTCCTGCGCTCCGAGCTCGAGGATCTGGAACACCAGGGCTTCGATGAAGTCGGTGAACTTGCCGGATTTGCGCAGACCGTAGCGGACCTCCAAGGCCTCGGTGACCTTCATCAGGTCCTTGACCAGGGCGGCGTTGGGATTGGCGGCGGTTTTGGCCATTGCTGGACTCCGGCCCTGGAAATCGGCACGTCTGGGCGTGCCGTCCCCCAGGGGGTTGGGCGGAAAGGGGTCGGAACCCTACGAGAGGTGCCACATCGGTCAATTGGCGCGGAGCGGTCTTGAGAAGTCGCCGGCGCAGGGACCCGTCCCCTGGGTGGCGGACCGGGCCGGCACCGCCGGGCGGTCGCGGATCGAGCCCGGAGGCAGCGCCAGAGCGCGGCCAGGGGTGAGGCTGGCGACCGGCCTGTAGCCGTGAATCGCTGTCACCTGCGGTTGACGCTCACACATGCCGACCCACGATTCCGCCGCTGCCGTCTCCATGGAGGAGTCGGTCGTTCGAGGTCTTCCAGATCCCATGACCGATCAGCCTGCGAAGAAGAAGTTCCCCTCGTCGGCGTCGCATGCCGATCAGCCGACCGTGGTCCCCGGCGGCAAGCCGGCGGGCCTCTCCGGCAACGACCTGCTGACGCGGGTGGAGGACCTCTCGGGCAAGCCGGCTACCTCCGGCACCAGCAACGAATCGCTGGTCACGCGGGTGATGTCGCAGGCACCGATCTCGCCCAGCGATCAGACCCGCTCCACCGATCTGCAGGTCGACGGCAGTTCCAACGCGCACGGCAAGACCGCGTCGGGAACCCATCACAACCAGATCTGGGGCGACTTCGAGCTCGGCGACCTGCTCGGACGTGGCGGCATGGGCGCGGTCTATCGCGGTCGCCAGATCAGCCTCGACCGTGCGGTCGCGATCAAGGTGCTGCCTTCGCACCTGAGCGAGAACGCGAATTTCAGACAGCGTTTCCAGCTCGAAGCCAAGGCGGTGGCGCAGATCTCCAGCCCGCACGTGGTAGCGGTGTACTTCGCCGGGGTGCACGACGGGCACCACTACTTCGCGATGGAGTACGTCGAGGGCAAAGACCTCTCGGTGCAATTGCGCGATGGCTTCAAGCCGACCCACAAGGAGGCCCTCGACCTGGTGCTGCAGGCCGCGCGCGGACTCTCGGCCGCCGGCGAGCTCGGCATCGTCCACCGCGACATCAAGCCGGGCAACATGATGGTGACCAAGAAGGGCACCGTGAAGCTGATGGACTTTGGCCTGGTCCGCGTCGCGCGCGCGGAGGAGACCGGTCTGACCATGGCCGGCACCATCATGGGGACGGTGAGCTACTTCAGTCCGGAGCAGGGTCGTGGCGATCGCTGCGACAGCCGCACCGACATCTATGCCCTGGGCGTGGTGTTCTACGAACTGCTCACCCGCCGCCTGCCGTTCACCGGTGGCGATGCGACCTCGGTGATCTACCAGCACATCCACCAGGACCCCAAACCACCGAAGTCGATCGACCCATTGATTCCGGAGGGTTACCAGGCGGTAGTGCTGAAGTGTTTGCAGAAGGACGCCGAGAACCGTTACCAGACCGCCGCCGACCTGGTCAAGGATCTCGAAGCGATCGCCAGTGGGCTCGAACCGGTCACCGCTTTCCACGACCTCAAGGCCCTGCGTTCCGGTGGCACGCTGGTCAAGAGCGAGGCCTTCGGCGCCGAGCAGCGTGGCCGCCGCTGGATGTGGGCCGGCCTGTTGACGGTGATCGCGGTGGGCGCAGCCGCCGGCGTGATGCTGATGCCGCCGGCGGTGCCGGAACACCAGCCGGTGCTGCCCGGACAGTCGCAGCAGCCGGCGCCCGGTGGCAGCGACCGGGCGCGCGCCAGCGCCGATCCCGCAGCAGCCCGTCAACTGCTCGCGGCGGGCGATCTCGCGGGCGCCCGCGTGGTGATTTCGGGCGGCATGCAGGCCGCGCCGCAGGACGCCACCTGGCAGGCGTTGGGCCGCGAGCTGGACGCCGCGCAGGGCAACGCCGACCTGGTGCGCGCCGAGACCGCGCTCGCCGCCAACGACCTCGACGCCGCCACCGCCGCCCTGGTCAGCGCCAGCCGGCTGCTCGGCAACGACGAGCGGGTCAAGGCGGCGCAGGCGAAACTCGACAGCCGCAGCGATGGCCGCCGGCAGGTGGCGCGCATCCTCGCCGAGGCCGAGCGGCAGCTGGCTGAAGGCAATCCCGCCCGCGCCGAAGAGCTGCTCGCGCCGATCGTCACCGCCGATCCGGCGAACGAGGCCGCCGGCACCGTGCTGCGACGCGCGCGCAAGATGAACGAGGACTTCACCGCGCGCAGCACCGCGGTGGGTGAACGCCTGGCGCAGGGCGAGGATGCCCTCGCCCGCAAGGACATCGATGCGGCCCTGCTGCATTTCACCGCCGCCCAGCAGTTCGACCCTAAGAACCCGCGGGCCGCTGCTGGCCTCGAACAGGTGACCAAGACCAAGGGCGTGTTGTCGACCCTGCGTGAGCAGTTCGAGAAGGCGCTCAGGGAGCGCAACCTGGCGGCCGCCGAGACCAGCCTCAAGGCCATGCGCGGCTTAGCCCCTGGGAGCCCGACGCTGGTGCTGGCCGAGAACGAATTCACCAACTCCCGTCTGGTGGAAGAAACCCAGGCCAAGGTCGCCTCCGATAAGGAAGCCGCCATCGCGGCGCAGGCCACCGCGCTGCTGGCGCAGATCGACGACCCGGGCCAGAGCGTGCCGGGACTGGAACAAGCGGTGGCGGGGTTCCTCGACCGCAGCGGCGCCAACCGTCCGGAGAAGGCCGCGCTCGAGCGCAAACTGGAGGACCGCCGCAGTCGTGCCGCCATCACCACCCGGCTGGCCGCGCTCGACGCCGCCATGGCCAAGGGTGACGACCAGGCCATCGCCGCGCTGGTGACCGACCAGGCCTTCACCAAGACCCTCGGCGATCTCGCCCACGAGCCGGGCCTGGTGTTCATCACCAGCCTGGTCACCTGCACCCGCACGAACGACACCGCCACGACCGACGTGGTGGTGAAGCACGCCCTCGCGATCTATCCCGAACGCACGCTCAAGATCACCTACACCTGGACGCGTGGGGGTGGCGGTTGGGTCATCAGCACGGCGTCCATGCAACCCTGATTACCGCAAGGCCGCCGCATGCGCTCGCTCTTTCCCGCCCTCTCCCTCGCGTCGGCCCTGTTGCTGGGTCACGCCGTACCCGCGCTCGGCGCCGCCGAACAACCGCTCGGCGTGGTCGAACAGGCGGACCAGGCCTCGGCGGTGATCCGCTTCGACGCCACGGTCCGGCTGGTGCCTGGGGCGATGCTGGCGATCTACGGACCTGGCGCGGTGAAGCGTCATCCGCTGACCAAGGAGATCCTGGTCGAGGAACGTGTGCTGGTGGCCAAGGCGCAGGTGGTCGACGTCAGCGACCCCGCGCACATCAAGGCCAGGCTCACCTGGCGGAGCGCGACGCCCGCTGCCGCCGGCTTCGACGTGGTCCCGTTGCCGAAGGAGGCCGCCCCCAACGCTGCGCCCGCCTTGGCGGCGGCCATGCCCACCATCAGCGCGCCGGTGCAGGGCACGGTGAAGGTCACCTTGCCGGTCGCCGATCCTGATGGCGATGCGGTGGCGTTCACCTGGCGCCTCGACTCCGCTCCTGGGCAGGGCGGCGTGCTCAGCTCACGCAGCGGCACCACGCCCGAGGTCTGGTGGACCGCGCCGGGAACTCCTGGGACCACCACCCTGGTCGCCACCGCGCGCGATCCGCTCGGGCAGGAGCTGGTGGTCAAGGTCGCCCTGACCGCCACCGCCGACGACAACTGGCGGGCGCGCGAACCCAAGGCCTTCGCCAGCCTCGGCGCCGAACGCCAGCCGGCGCTCGGTCGCGTGGTGCGTGAGCCCGGCGGCAGTTGGCTGGGCATCACCACCGCCGGCACGGTGCACCGTTTCAGCGCTGGCTGGCTGTCATCGGCGGCGATCGCGTTCGCCAAGGACAAGGGCCCGGCGCGCCCGGTGACGGCGCTGACGGTGGGTAAGGAACTGCACGTGCTGGATGGCAGCAGACGCGCCGTGCTGGTCTATGGCGCCGATGGCAACCCCGTCCGCGAGTACGGCGCCAGCCTCGCGCCCAGTGACCTGGTGCTGGCACCGGACGGCACCGCCTTCATCGCCGACCAGGATTCCGGCGGCGTGCTGGTGTACGAGGCCAATGGCCAGTTCCGCCTGCGCCTGGGACGGCTCGGCAAGGGCGGCGACGCCTTCACCGGCCTCAGCCGCTTGGCCCTCAGCCGTTCCGGCGAGTTGTTCTGCCTCGATGTGGAGCAGGCGCAGATCCAGCGTTTCGACCGCTTCCATCGTCGTCTGCCGAGCTGGCAGCTGCAGACCGATGCCAAGAACCCGCCGGTCGATCTCGCGGTGCACGCCAAGGGCGTGCTGATCCTGCTCGCCAGCGGCCAGGTGCTGGTGGCGGACGCCAAGGGGCAGACCTCGCAGAGCTGGAAGGGCCTGGCCGATGTCGGCCAGGTGCCGCGCGCCGGCTCGGCCTCCGCGCTGACCGTCGACGCCACCGGCGAGGTCTTCGTCACCTACCCCGATTACGGTTATCTCGTGCGCTACAGCGCCGAGGGCGTCTTCAGCGGCGTGGCGGGTGCCAGCTTGTGGACGCAGACGCGCTATGCCCTCGATGGCCAGGGACGTCTCCTCGGACTGGATGCCGATACCGGCCTGGTGTCGATCTTCGATGCCGATGGTTTCCTGGTGCAGCGCGTCGGCGGCCTGGTGCGCGGTGGCGGCGTGATCGCCCGCGCCGGCGACCTGGCGGTGGCGCCCGATGGCCAGTCGGCGGTGGTGCTCGACACCAGCGAGATGCACGTGGTGCGTTTCGACCTCGCTGATGCCAAGTCGAAGCCGCTGGTCTTCGGTCAGCCCGGCAAGAACAACGGCCAGCTCCAGGCGCCGATCGCCGCCGCCATGGACGCCACCAGCCGTAGCTACGTGCTCGATGCCAAGCAGCACCGCGTGCAGGTATTCGATGCCGCCGGTGCCTTCCTCTTCAGCTTCGGACGCTACGACCGCGGCAAACAACCGGACGAGCTCGGCGAACCCACCCACCTGGCGGTGAGTCCAGGCGGCGAGGCCGCCTACATCTACGATTACGATACCTACGAGATCAAGAAGTTCGCGCTCGACCAGATCAAGAAGGAAGGCGTGCACGTCAACAACACCGGCGGCAAGGGCGATGGTCCGGCGCAATTCCGTTCGGTGGTCGGCATGCGCTGCGATCGTCTGGGACTGCTCTATGTCCTCGACGACAGTCGCGATGATCTCCAGGTGATCGATTTCCGCGGCAGCAATGCGGTGGCGGGTCCGGTGCGCAAGGTGAGCGAACTCGGACTCGAAGGTGGCACCGCTCTGGGTGTGTCGCCGGATGGACGTTTCATCGTCGCCTACGACGGCGCCTTCACCGGTTGGCGCTGGTAGAACCGACGCTCCGCCACCCTTGCCGTGGGGGTGGCGGAAGATGCGATTGAACCTGGACGCGGACGTCGGGTTAACCCGCCGCAGCGAACCCAGTCGAGGATCCCATGCTGAAC
This sequence comes from Planctomycetota bacterium, assembly GCA_031425255.1. Lineage (GTDB taxonomy): Bacteria > Planctomycetota > UBA11346 > UBA11346 > UBA11346 > BOG-1363. The sequence goes on along the minus strand of JANPIY010000785.1, from coordinate 5,565 downwards.
TTCCAGAAGAAGAAACCCTCCAAGGGCTACGGTTTCACCCTCGATCGGGTGCAGCAGGAGCGGAACAAGGCGCCCACTTCCCGCCGCCGGTACTTGCACCTGCTCTTCCTCGCGGCCGTCGGCCTGATCAGCGCCGCCCTGCTGTGGGGCTACCTCGACAAGCTCAGCATCACGCATGTCACCGCCACCAACCGTCTCAAGCAGGAGATTCCGCTGGTGCCGATGCCGCGGCCGTCGATCGCCGAGGTGCCGGCCTTGCCCGACGCCACCGCCATCGGCGAGATGACGCCGACGGTCGCCGATCACCTCACCAACGGCACCGTGCCCTTATGGATCGAACAGCCGGACGCCAGCACCCTGGCTTGGATCGCGGCGGTGCTGGAACGCGATCGCAGCACTCCGCCCCTGCCCCAGCGCGTCGATGCGCGCGATCTCGGGCAGCGTCACGTCAAGGTCGGTGAGAACGTGGTGCTCAGCGGGATGCTGGAGGACAGCCGTCCGGCGCCCATCGCCGGCGCCGCGAACGGCTACCAGCGCCTGCTGATCGCCCTGCCCGAGTCGCAATTCGTCGAAGTGCTGGCGCCGGAGAATACGCGCGACCTGGTCATCGGCGATGAAGTGCTGGTGGTCGGCCGCTTCCTCGGCTACGCGACCCTGCCACCTGCCGATGACGCGGTGGTGGCGGCACCGCCAGCCGTCCCAGGCCAGGTCGAAGCTCCGCCCGCCCCGCGACCGACCAAGGTCGAGGTGCCGCTGATCGTCGCGCGTAGCGCGGCCAAGCCGGTGGCGCAGCGCGAATCCGATCACGCCTACGTCATGCGCGGCGAGTGGCGGTTGCCGGCGGACATCTATCAGAACGTCGATGACAACCTGCTGCTGATCGAGACCAGGCCCTACTACTTCACCATCGGCCAAGTGCTGCAGGACCGCACCGCCGCGGGGATCTGGGACAAGATCCCCAGCGCCAACGAACAGGGCAGCGCCATCCACAAGGACCCGGGCCGATTCCGTGGCCAGCCTTTCAGCGTGCGCGGCTACGTCTTCCATGCCTGGGAGGATGTCGGGGTCGCGCAGGATCAGCCTTTCGGCGTCTCGCGCGTGGTGCGCATGATCTTATGGAGCGAGGACCGCGGCGACTGGGAGGTCAACGACGGGGGCGCCGTGAAGACCTCGAGCAAGCTCATCCTGCGCGCCTTCGAGATCGCGGCGATCACCCATGATGCGCTGCCCCAGGTCGGCGACCAGGTCATCGCCAACGGCCGGTTCCTGCGCCTGCGTGCCATGGAGGTCAAAGCCAAGCCGAGCTCGCGCGCCACCAGCATCCAGCGCCAGAGCGATCGCGCCTACACCTTCCTGTTCGTCACCGATGGCTTCACCAAGCTGCCCGAGAAGCCGACCTACGACCTCTTCTGGCTGAAGATCGGCGTGGTCGTGGTTGCGGCCTTCCTCGCCATCGCGTTGCTGCTGATGGCGCGCAGCGAATCCAAGAAGAAGGACGAGGTGTTCGAAAGCGTGCGCAAGTTCCGTGAGACCCGGCACGCGCTCAATGAGAAGAAGGCGAAGGCGGCTGCGTCGGAGTCGGCGGCTTCGCCGGAGTCGGTGCCTACGCCGCCAGAGCCGCCTGCGCCGCCGTCCGCGGGGTGAACCGGCGGTTGGCAGTTATCCGTGTGCGGTGGCGCACGTGCCAGTGTTTGCGTGCGGGCGTGTGTTCAGCCGCCCGCCGCGGGCATGATCACCAGGTCGACCACCGGCGACGTCAGACCGGGATCGCCCGGTTCGCCGCGGACATACGCCCGCACGCGGTACGCGCCTGCGGGGACCAGCGCATTGGCAGCATCCGATGAACGCTGATCCCAGTCGAAGATCGAGGTGTGCGCTTGGCCCGGTGTGAAATCCAGGGTCGTGACCACGGCGGCGGCGGCATCGGGATCGAACACCACGGTGCCGTCGGCGGCGCTCACCCGCACGTCGTAGATAGCGGAATCGCCATGGACCAGCGAGCGATTCTCCCCGCTGATGTTGCGCACCGTGACGTGGATGCGCACGGTGCTGGAGCTGGGCGCGCTGGTGATGGGCTGGTCGTGATCGTCGGTGATCGCCAGGGTGGTCACGAAGTCATCGCCACCATCTCCGGACTTGGTGCAGCCGCTTCCACCCAGTAGCAGGAGGAGGGAGCCGGCCAGGGTGAGCAGATGGCGAAGCATGGTGTACCTCGGAGGGACGGACGATCAGCGCGCGCTGGGTGCAGCCTTGGGCGGTGCCTCGCCCTTGGCGCCGGCCTCGCTGCCGTCGCCGGCGCTGGCCTCCATGCTCGGGATTAGCACCGCGTCGGGCGGGAAGTCCGGCACCTTGGCGATGATCGCGGCGGTGATGCCATCCTTCAGCGTGAGCTGGTTGGGTTCGACGAACTGGGCCGGGGTCAGCGCCTGGACGTGGCTGAGGATGGCGTCCTGCACCTGGGGGGCACGGTCCTGGAGTTTCTGGGCCAGGGCCGGATCGCGGAAGAACAAGGCGATGGTGAGGTTGAGCTGGCGTTTGCCGACGCCCGGCAGCGTGCGGTTGAGGCGCAGTTCCGGTAGACGCACCAGGACCGGTCCGCCGGGTTCAGCGGCGGCACCGGGAGCGGCAGCGGCCGGCGTCGTGGCCGTGCCCGGAGCCGCACCCGGTACCGCGGCAGTGCCGGCTGGGGCCGGTGCGCTGGCCGGCGCCGGGGCCTTGGCCGGTTCGGCCTGGTAGTCGAGCAGGTCGAGGATCAGCGCCTCGCGCTGCGCTGGGTTGAAACCCCCGGAACCGCCCGGAAGGGTGGCGAGGGCATCGAGGAACGGCTCCCGCGCCAGCAAGGCGGTGGTGAGCACCTCGCGCAGGCGCTCCTCGTCGCTCTTGCTGAACCGCGTCTTGGCATGGCGCGCGGCGATCAGCATCAGCGCATCGAGATCGCGTTGACGGTAGACGTAGCGGCCTTCGGCGACGATTGCGGCGGTGGGATCGGGCTGGCGTGCCGCGGGTGCCGCAGCTGGCGGCGTCACCGGCTCGGTCGCCGCCGCCGGTTTGACCGTGGGCTCGGTCTTGGCTTCCACCGCGGTCAGGCCGTAGCCGATCATGAGCAGCAGGACGAGGGGGACGTGGCGCATGGGGTACCTCTCGCGGCGCAAGCTAGGTGGCGGACCGGTCCGGACCATGGGAACCTCGATCGGTCGCATTCCAGCGGCTCAGTGCCCGCCCGAGGTCAGCCCGCGCGCGCCGGTCTCACTCCTTGAGCAGGAGATAGTACAGCTTGCCCTCGGCGAACTGGTTGCCGGCACGACGTTCGGCGACGTCGCCCACGCCCATGTAGAGGTCGCAACGGCCGGCGGCCCGGATGCCGCCGCCGGTGTCCTGATCCAGGCGCAGTGCGGCGTAGTCGCCCTTGCGACCGCTGACGTCGGTGGCGGTGGTCACCGCCAGGCAGGCGGCGCCGGGGGGAAAGATGCTCTTGTCGGTGGCGACCGAGACGTCGGTGGTCACCGGTTGTCCCAGGCTGCCGAAAGGGCCGCCCTTGCTGGGCGCGAAGAACACGAAGCGCGGATTGCGGTTGGTATAGGTGGTGAGCTCACCGGGGTGGGCACGGAAGTAGGCGCGCACACTGGCGAGCGACAGCTCCTCCTTGCGGATCTTGCCCTCGGTGACCAGGTCCTGCGCGATCGGATGGTAGGGGTGCCCATTGATGCCGGCGACGCCGACCTCGAGCTGCGAGCCGTCGGGGAGGGTGGCCTTGGCCGAACCCTGGACCTCGACCACGTAGGGATCGTAGGGCTCGCTGAAGTACAGCAGTTCGAGGCCCTTCAACGCGCCACTGGCTTCGAGTTCGGCGCGCGTCGGGTAGGGCCGGGTACCGCCGTCGGGCAGGCGCTGCTGGGCGATCTCCTTGTCGTTGGCCGGCTTGATGAAGTCGCTGGGGACCTTGTAGATCGGGTAGCGGTAGAGCGCGCTTGGCGTGCGGCTGGCCTTGAGGATGGGAGTGAAGTAGCCGGTATAGAGCACCGTGCCCTGGTTGTCGCAGCCGACGCTCATCAGCGCCTTGAAGCGGCTCTTGAGGGCCGCGTTGAACTGCGCGGCGTCGCTGGTGTTCTGCAGCAGCTCGGTGAGCGCGTGCAGGCTGCGCGTGACGTGATCCTTGGTGATGCTGCCGACCGGGTACCGGCGATTGGCGCTCGAGGTGATGACGCTGGGGCTGTTGAGGTAGGCCAGGCTGTAGGAGATGCCGCGCTGGAGCTGGGCGCGGTCCTCATTGCTCAGACTGAACGCCGGGAGGTCGTTGATGTCGACTTCGACCAGCGCCTGCTCACCGCTGCCGAGCGGCTTGTTGTAGTCCTTGGCGATCACCGGCTGCGGCGCCGGAGCCTTCTTTTTCGCTCCGCGCATCTGGCAACCGGTGCCGCCGATGGCGAGGAGGGCGATGAGGGGGACGAGCAGGATGGTGCGCATGGGCGCGGAGCATTGAGCGCGCGCTCTCGATCGCAAGAAGCGCCGACAGCCGACGACCGACAACCGACGACCAACGACCGACTTCATAGCCACAGAGCCCACAGAGAGCACCGAGGAGAGAGGTGGTCCCGCTCTGTGCTCTCTGTGGGCTCTGTGGCTATGCCCAGCTGTCCGGCCGTCCGGTTTTCCAGCTGTCCCGCTCTCGTCGGACTCAGCGCCCGTAACGACCGAGCGCATCCAGCAGCGCGGTCTCCACCGGCCACGGCTGACGGCGCGGGTCGCTCAGCGCGACGATCTGGCGCACCACCTTGAGGTCGCTGAACGGCCAGGCCGCCAGTTCGCCGCGGCGGGTCTCCTTGCGCACGCAGGGTTCCGGTAGGATCGCCAAGCCGAGGCCGGCGAGCACCATCGCCTTGATCACTTCCGGACTGTCGTGTTCGAGCGCGACCTTGAGTTCGATGCCCTTGTCGGCCAGGGCGCGGTCGAGCAGGCGCCGGGTCACCGTGGTCGGTGGGAGGAGGATGAACTCCTCATTGGTGTAGCTGTCGACGGCACGGCTGCGGCTGTGGTGGTTGACCGGCAGGACCAGGACCAGCTCCTCTTCCCAGAGCCGTTTGCAGGCCAGGCCCGGCGGATCGAACTCGACCGCGCAGACTGCCAGGTCGAGTTCGCCGCTGGCGATCATCTCGGGTAGACGATCACTGGTGCGGCAGATCAGGCGCAGGTTCACCCGGCGGTTGGCCAGCAGGTATGGGCGCAGGATCGACGGCAGGGAATTCACCGCCACCGATTCGCTCGCTCCCAGGCGGACCCGGCCGGCGGACGTGCCATTGGCGGCGGAGAGGTTGCTGGTGACGCGCGAAAGCTCTTCCAGCAACGGGCCGGCACGACTGACCAGCTCCTCACCACCCGAGGTCAGGCGCACCGCGCGTCCGACCCGTTCGAAGAGCTTGACCCCGAGTGCGCGTTCCAGGCCCATGACCTGACGGCTGAGCGCCGGTTGGCTGAGTTCGAGTTCCTGGGCGGCCTTGGTGAAGCTGCCGAGTCGGGCCACGGTCAAGGCCGCCAACAACTGATCGGTGGCGGGAAGCTGGCCGCGCA
>JANPIY010000784.1:0-9305 GCA_031425255.1 Planctomycetota bacterium | reverse complement strand
GCAGCGGCGGCGACGGATAGGGCGTGTGGTAGGGCCAGTTCTTGAGCGGGAACGAGGCCAGGGCGTTCTGCTGCGCATAGCCACGCACGCCGATGATCATCTTCTGCGCCTCGTTCGGCGGAGCGACGGGCATGCCCTGTTCCTGCATGCCGGTCGAGGCCAGCGGCTGGGAGTAGTAGAGATAGCCACCCACGTCGAGGATCTCCTGCAGGTCACCGCTGTCGGAGTCGAGGCGTTTGGCGATATCGAGTGGCAGGGGCATGATGCCGAAGCGGTGCGCCGAGAGCTTGGCCTCGAGGTCCCAGATCTGCGGCTTGAGCGTCACCGGCACGTCCCACATCGCGAGACCCTCGCTGTCGATCGCGGGGCTGGAGCTCTGGGCGCCGTTGAACTGCTCGATCATCTCTTCGGCCTTGGCCGAGGCGTAGATCTGGAAGCGCGACATCTGCTGGGCCTTGAGGCCGGAGGGGAAGATCATCAGCACGCTGATGACGCCGAAGGCGACCAGGACCAGAGAGATGGAGACTTCGAAGAGGGTGAAGCCCAGTCGTGTACGAGATTCGCGCAACGCCTGGCGCATGCCTGATTTGGGGCTGGTCCACGTCGACATGCGATATCCGCTCCACAAATAGTCGTGAACGAGGCTCAGGAGACGCGTGAAAGGTTTTCTCACCGGACAGGCAGCTGCCTACCGATGCCTGGATTTCATTGCCGGCGGGTCGTCCGACGGGTTCTAGGACCAGATGGATACATCGGTTGCAGAGTGCGCATGGGAAACATCCGCCAGGTCGAGGATGGTTACGCGGCGGTGTTCACCGCGCGCAGATGGCCTGGACGCCATGCCGTCGACATGGCGGAGTTTCGCCGTGCGGACCCCCGGACGACCGCCTCAGTAGTTTGTCGGCTCAGTCATCAGCCGCTGGATCCAGCGGATCGTGCCGACTGGGTTGCGTGTCCAGGTTTGCGTCCGGCGGCTGGTATCGCTCCAGGTGTGACCGGAATTCGGCGGCCAGGTGAGGTAGTGCTCATGATCGCGTGCGACCTCGTGGTGCAGATTGTGGTACGAGGTCTCGAGCACCGCTGCCGTCCACTCGATGCGATACCAGAGCCTTACCTCGGTCTGCCGGAGCGTCTGGAAAAGTCGTGCATCGTCCATGAAGGCCATGCGATCCTGTGCGCTCATCTCGCTCCAGTCCTTGAATCCATCCGTGCCGCCGGCGCCACAGGTGACGATGAAGGTACCCGGGCCGTCGCGGTAGAGCCTGAACCAGGCCTTGCCGGTGGTCTCGACCACCGGTGTCGGATCACCCTCCTGATGGCGGCGATAGGCGGCACGCATGTCGGCTGGAGAGGCGGCCTTCATGGGGTGCGGCGTATTCATGCGTGTACCGACGCGCCAGAAATTGTCCTCGACGGGCATGGGGTCCGGGTATCGCAAGAGGGGATAGCAGTAATCGGCGCCGCTCGGGTTGTCGCTCTGCATCGCGTTGGGCGCGGCGGTCAGCTTGACGGCATAAGGCGGGATCTGCATGCGGTACATCGGACAGCGCACGTGGGTGCCGATGCCGGGCCATTTGTCGGTCCGCGTCTGCGTTCCGCTGCTATCGGGAAAGAAAGGCAGACCTTCACGGTCGAACGGACCGGCATCGCCGGTGCGGGTATCCACCCAGCCGAAAGCCTCCTCGTGGATGGGGAAATCGGGGATATCCATTCGCATGCCAGTGGTGGGCGAGGTGCTGCCCGATTCGCTGTAGCGGTCGTAGCCCATGCGCGAAGCCTCCTGCACGTAGTTGCAGGCGGCAGCGAGCATGATCTTCGCCTGCGCATATTGGAGCACCAGGCGGGATTCTTCGACGTCGCTGCGCATGCGCGCGAGAAACGTCAGCGCCATGGCGGCGAGCAGTGCGGAAATGCCGGCCACGATGATGAGGATGGTGCCGCTACGGCTACGAAGGCTCATGGAGTGTCCAGATTGGGGTCGACCGTCGCGCCGGATCCATTGTCCCACTTGGCCCAGCCGGTGGTCTGGTGGCGCTGCTGTCGCGCGCCACGCAGCGAGCTGCCAAGACCCGACCACGTCAGCTCGGTGACCTCGCCAGTCATGGGTGCGATCTGTTTGACCCGGGCCAATGCTACATGGCGGCCATTCTTGATGAATCTTCCGACGCTGACCTCGATCTGGTTCCAGTGGTCGGGCTTCGCGGTGAGCAGGGCTTCCGGAAAATTGGTGTGATTCATGAACCACTGCAGTTCGGTGGCCCCGCCGCCACCACTGGCGTTGTGATTGGTGACGAAGTTGCGGTAATGCCAGCCACGCAGGGTTGCGACGCTCGGGGTGCTGGTGCTGCTGGTCGAGCTGAGGTTGTCGTAGGCGCGTGGATTGAGATATCCGAACGAGCGGCTGTAGGACTGCCGATAGATGCCGCGCGAAGTTCGTTGCTGACCGTCATCGTTGTTGAACTGATTATAAGGGCTCCACCAGGCGCCGCTGATCTTGGGAATGCCGCCTTCGCTGGTGTTGTTCCGGTCGAAAGGCTCATACCAGGTGTAGAGCGCATTGGGTGGCAGGTATTCGCAGAAGCCGGCATAGCCCAGGCAGTTGATCATGGTCTTGAGCTGGCGGTGGTACCAGGTGTGGGGAGCCTGTTCGCTGGCCGCGACTGCGTAAGTAACCAGGACCGGGGTCTTAAACTGGGTCTCCGTACGGTTCATGTCCGGCTTGATCCGATAACTGAACAGATCGGCGGAGGCAGGGACTGCTTTGGTTTGGGCGAAGATGGCATAGCGACCGAAATAAAAGGGCGGCAGGCTGTTGTCCTGATCGCGAAGCTTCCAGTTGTTGTCGCGGTGCCGTTCCTTCTCCGCGGTGTTGGCGCGCTGCCACGTTCTGGGATCGTGAGGCGACCACGAATAGCTCGGATCCCAGCCCACGTCGCTATCCCACAGTCCATTGACCAGGATGTCCTTCATGGTGTGGGGCACGATGGCATTGAGCGGCTTGGTCCAGTCATTGCGCGGAGCGGTGGGCGAGGCGCCGGCGGCGGTCGGGAGGATGTCGCGCATGGCGACGAAGGGCAGGCCTTTGCCGTTGTCGATCTGCTTCAGTTTCCGTTCCGCGGCGGGCAGGGTCGGGTCGTCGAGGTTGCTCCAGAAATCCAATTCGATTTCCGCCTGGAAATAACCAGACCTCAGCAGGGAGTTCTCCAACGACAGGCGGTTCGCCAAGGTGATGGTAGTCGAGGCGGTGCGGAACCCGGCGACGGCCACATAGATGATCAAGCTGCCAAGGGCCACCGAGATCATCATTTCGATGAGAGTGAAACCACGGACCAGCGTAGGGGGGGCGTTCATGGGTGGCTCAGCGCAGGGTGGCTTGCGCGCGGGGGTCATAGAAGTTGAAGCGGGCAACACTGGTCGCCCGCATGCGTACCGAGCGGGGCACGTGGCCGCGATCCAGCTTGCGGTTGAAATTGCGGTCGGACCCGAAGATCCCATTGAATATCTCGCGGCTTCCCGTTCCCGGGCCGCGATCCGGCACGCCGCCGTCATTCAGCACCATCATCGACTCGACATTGGATCCGGTCACCAGGTTGGCCACGCTGGATTTGAACATGATCACTTTTTCCGGATTGCGGAATGCCCACAGCTGTTCATCGCGGAATTCCACGTCGTTCATGCGCCCGCTGAAATCATTGGTCCACGGCGTGGGGTCGGGATTGCCATTGGTCTGGGGGTAGACCCAGCCGTGATCGCCACCCCAACCTTTCCAGTTGCCCCGCGGACCGGAAAGTGGGTATTTGCTGGCGTCGATCGGGGCGCACTTGGCCGTTTCGCAGTCCTCGTAGGCCTGCCAATCCACCGCCCACATGACGATCTCGCGACAGCGCTCCGCGGCCAGGAAAGGAGCGGTCAGATTGTAATCGCGATGATCGCCGAAGTAGGGGCCATAAGCAGACTTGGGTTGGTCGGCATTGACGCGGTGCGTGGGATAGGTCGCCCCGACGCCGAAGTTGCGGATCGGCTCGGGCGCGAGCGGGCGCCATTGCTGTGGATAATCCGCGGCGCTGCGCCCGAAGATCTTGAGCATCGTATGGTTGTTGTCGTTGCCGCTCTTATAGCGATGGCGGTAGAGGTCATTGTCCGCCATGTCGACCGGCTGCGGCGGTGAGAACAGATCGGCCTGCAGCAGCGGGAAGTCCATCATGCACACGCGGTTCAAGGGACGCGGCACCGACCAGTCGTAGGGATACCGCGAAGCGAAGGTGTTAATGAGGTACAGCGAACGTTCGTGGTAGTAGCGGATCAGTTTGTGGGTGATCTTGAAATCAGAACTGCTGTGGCTGGCCCCGACGCCCGACAGGTTGATGACCGGGATCTTCACGCCGGTGGAAAGGTCTTCCGTGTCCGTTCCACTTTTGGTGTAGCCATACCACCCCGTCAGGCAGGTGGCGGCGTGCGCCAGGAAGCGCATGGCCTGCACCTCCTTCCAGAAGTCCTTTTCATTGGCGGTGCGTCTTCCAGGGTTGGCCTCCTCCCCGCGGAAGGGCCCATAGACCGGCAGGGCGGGGTTGCTGAATGGGGCCTCGTCATTGTTGAATTTCTTCTTGGCGTACCACAAGGCGGTGGCCATGTATTTGAGTGCACTGGTGCGCGAGGGATACTTGCCGAATTTCACCTGGTCGGTGCCGGTGGGTTGCAACTGCACGGGCATGAAGGCACGGTCGCGCGCATACCCGGCGGCAGCGGATGGATCGTTCCACAGCCAGTTGCGTCCACAGGCGTAGGGGAAGTAGCCCACCGCTTCGTCGGTGACGGTCTCGCGCCAATGGTAGACCTTCTGAATGTCGTCGTCGTGGTAGGCGGCCGCGCCCTGAGGATTGACCGAAGCGTTGACGGGTGTGGTTTCCCAGGGGACGCAGAAGACCTCGTTGTCGTTCCAGGAATTTTTTCCCGTGCGCCATTGGTCCGACCACGGCCAGACATAGTAGCTCCACAGGTCGTTAGGACCGTAGGTCCGGGTGGGCAGGAATGGGTCCGCCATATGCCCCATGGTCAGCGGCGGCGACGGCCATGGCGTATGATAGGGCCAGTTCTTCGCCGGCAGGATGTGCAGGGCATTCTGCTGGGCATAGCCGGCGATGCCGATGACCAGGCGCTGTGCTTCATTCGGTGGAGCGGCGCTCTGGCCTTGTTCCTGGAGATTGGAAGTGGCCATGGGCTGGCTGTAGTAGAGATAGCCCCCTTGGGCGACGATCTGCTCCAACTCGCCACCCGCCGAATCGAGGCGCTTGGCGATGTCCAAAGGGAGGGGCATCAGGCCGAACCGATGGCTCGACAGACGTGCTTCGAGATCCCACGACAATGAACGGTAACTCGACGGCACGTCCCACATCATGATGCCTTCGGTATCGACGGCGGGATTGGATGCCTGCGTGCTCGTGAAGGCGTCGATCATCTCCTCTGCTTTTGTTGCAGCGAGGATCTGGAGTCGCGCCATCTGCTGCGCCTTCAGCCCGGTCGGGAAAAGCATCAGCACGCTCACCACTCCGAAGGCCACCAGCACCAGCGAGATCGACACTTCGAAGAGGGTGAAGGCGTGGCGTGATCGCGACGGCGTCAGTGGAAGCGCATTCATAAAACGAGACCTGGTCGTCATCGGACATCTACTCCACAAGTCGGCATGATTCTTCGGTTTGAGACGTCGAAAATATTTTTGTCCCGGACAGGTACGACAGCAAACCCGCAGGGTGTCCGGTCCTGGGTTCGCAGCTGATGGTCAGGCGCCTTCATGTCCGTGTCCTTGGTCCCGATACCACGAGGGAAGAAGCTCGAGCTAACGTACCACACGATCACCGTCTTGGCGGGTGATCGATCCGCCAACCGTCGACGGACTTGCGCCAGTGGTCCGCCTTCAACGATCCGGTGTCACCTGATCAACGGTCGCCGCTCACCTTTGGTATCATGACCACCATGCCGCTCGACTCCGATCCGACGTCCGACCCGCTTCTCACGCCGCGCAGTCGCGCCATCGCCATCATGCGCGGCTGGATCCAGGAAGGCCGTTACGCCAGTGGCCAGGCGCTGCCGGCAGAGCGCGACCTCGCCAAAAGCATGGGCGTCGCGCGGGTGACGGTGCGTTCGGCCCTGGCCGACCTAGTGCGCGAAGGCCTGCTCGAGGCCGCCTTCCGCCGTCAGCACCGCGTGGCCGGCCTGGCCTCAGGCGGCCTGATGTCGCGCACCGTCGCGGTGCTCAGCCAGCATGCCAACCAGACCCAGGCCCGGCGCGGCTACGATCTGGCCATCCAGCTGGAGGCCAGTCGGCTGCTCGAACAGGCCGGCTTGCACGTGCTCAACCTCAACCCTCAGACCTTGCTGGCCGGCGGCCTGGCGCATCTCCTCGCCCAGCGCCCGCGCGGGGTGCTGGTGACCTACGACGTGAGCGAGTCCGAGGTCGGCCCCCAACTGATCAATGCCTGTGCCGAAGCGCGCATCCCGGTCACCGCCTATGGCTATTCCCCGGCGCTGCGCCGTTGCGATGTGGTGACCTGCGATCAGGAGGCCGGGGCCTATCAACTCACGCGCTGGCTGCTGCAGCGGGGCCGTCGTCGCATCCTGCGGCTCTGGCGGGTGCGTTCCGACAGCCATTGGCTGCGCCAACGCGATGCCGGTTATGAACGCGCCATGCGTGAGGCCGGTCTCCCATCCGTGCCGCCGGTGGTCATCCATGGCCTGGCCGATCATCTCCCGGATGAGCGCGCCTGGACCGCCGTGGTCCGCACCATCGCCGGCCATCTGCCGGAACAGCTCTGCTGCGCCGAGCCCATCGATGCGGTGATGGTCGCCACCGATCCGCATGCCAACCAGGTGGCGGCGGCTTTGCGCCTGTTCGGCAAGATTCCCAACCAGGACATCGACATCGTCGGTTACGACCATACCTGGGCGGAGGAGTCCAGCCGCGTGTGGGAGTCCAGCGGTCCGCTGGCGACGGTCGATAAACGCTGCGACCGCATCTGTCAGCAGTTGGCGGCGCTGATGCTCGATCGCATCGATGGCCGCCTGCCGGATGAACCCCAGCGGCGGGTGGTCGATGGAGAATTCATCGACCTCAGCGCGGAGCAGGCTCAACGCGCCACGGGCTGATAGCTGGCGCGCGCTGGCGCCAACTGCGTCTGCAGCCAGGCGTCGCCAAAGCGTTGCCAGCCCCAGGCCAGCAAGGTGCCGGCAAGGACCGGAGTGATCGCCTCCCGACCGCCCAGGGTTGTTTCGATGGCCTGCTGCTCATCCGCCAGCAGCCAGCAGGCGGTATGTTCGAGCCGATCGAGGCGGCCTGCGACCTCGGCGGATGTCAGCGTGGTACGCGCGGCGTAGACCAGCTCGGGTTGCCGCAACTGGAGGTCCTCCATCAGGGCGATCACCCGCAGATCGGCGAGGGCCTCGCCGCTGACGCCGACCTCCTCCGCCAATTCGCGGCGCATCTCACCGAGCAGGTCGGGCGCCGCGCCATCGGTGGCCGGCTCCATGGTGCCGCCGAAAGGATGGGCGAACCCCGGGTAGAGCGCCACGCGCTGCGACCGCCGTCCGAATACGAGACGCCCGTCAGCCGCCAGCAGTGCCACGCTGGTACCGACCGGATTGGCCATCACCTGCGGCCCGTACGTATCGGCCCATTCCGGATGACGGCCGTTGGTCCCCATGAAGATCCGGTAGCTGGTCGTGCTCAGGCGCAGTTCCAGGGTATGCGCATCCATGACGACGTCTTCGAGTCGGCACATCGGACCGTCGAACAGGTGGACCCCTTGTTTGCCCATGGCCTGCGCCCAGGACTGATCGATGACGGTTTCCAGCGCGGGCGTCAGTCGCAGTCCGCTGGCAGCGGTGGTGGCGCGCAGCCGTTCGCTCGGCCAGTCGCCGAGGGCGCGGATGATGAGGGCTGGTGGCGGCACGTCGGGCACGGTGGCCGACGCTGTGGATCTGGCAAGCAAGCAGCGCATGGACGGAGGCCGGGCGACGGCAGGATGTCGCCATGACCCCATCGCTCTCCGACTGGTCCACCGCCATCCACGCCGCCGCCGAGCGCATCCGCGGCGCGATCTATCGCAGTCCCTGCCCGTATTCATTGGCGCTGAGCCGCCTGTGCGGAGCCGAGGTCTACTGCAAACTCGATCACCTGCAGATGACCGGCAGCTTCAAGGAACGTGGCGCCCGCAACAAGCTCATGCTGCTGAGCGACGAACAACGCCGGCGCGGGATCGTCGCGGCCTCGGCGGGCAACCACGCCCTCGGTGTGGCCTACCACGGTCAGCTGCTGGGCATCGACGCGTGCGTGGTGATGCCGCGCACCGCGCCGCTGGTAAAGATCACCAACTGCCGCGGCCATGGCGCCGAGGTCATCCTCCATGGCGAGAACCTGGAAGAGGCACGGGTCAAGGCGATGGAACTGGTCGCCGAGCGCGGCGCCACCTTCATTCCCGGCTTCGACGATCACGACATCATCTGTGGCCAAGGGACCATCGGACTGGAGATCCTCGAGGATCATCCCGACGTCGATGCGGTCATCGTTCCGGTCGGCGGTGGCGGCCTGATCGCCGGCATCGGTGCAGCGATCAAGGCCAGCAAACCAGCGGTGCGCATCATCGGGGTCGAATCCGAACGTGCGCCGACCTTCCATGAATCGCTCAAGCGCGGCCAGCCGACGCGCATCGCCACGCGCCCGACGCTGGCTGACGGCCTGGCGGTATCACAAGTCGGCGAGCTGTGTTTCGCCGTCGCGCGCGAGGTGGTGGACGAGGTCGTGCTGGTGGACGAGGGCGAGATCGCCTCGGCGGTGCTGCGCCTGCTCGAATTGGAGAAGATGGTCATCGAAGGATCGGCCGCGGTGCCCTTGGCGGCGGTCACCGGGCGCGACCTCGGGCTGAAGGGCAAACACATCGTGCTGGTACTGTGCGGTGGCAACATCGACGTCACCGTGCTCGCCCGCATCATCGAGCGTGGCCTGGCCCGCGACGGGCGGCTGTGCCGCGTGCGTGCCGAGATCAGCGATCGTCCGGGTTCACTCGCAGCGCTGCTCGCGCTGGTCGCCAGCACCGGAGCCAGCATCAAGGACGTGACTCACGATCGCACCTTCGCCTCGGCGGACGTGGCGCTGACCGGCGTCTGGCTGGTGCTCGAGACGCGCGACCGCGCGCACATCGCTGAGATCGATCACGCCTTCACCGTGGCGGGCATCGCGCATCGCATGGAGACGGTCGATCCTTGAGGCCTCGGTCGTCCTTCCTTCTCAACTGATCCAACCGCAGAGGGCGCAG